>JAZQFU010000051.1:0-4427 GCA_045539675.1 Clostridia bacterium
TTCTGCATCAGGAATGGCAGGCACGGGAAGTGCCAACAGCATACATACAAGGAAAGTAACAGAAAGATTTTATCTTTGCGGAGATGAAGTAAGCGATGTATCAAATGGAATCGGGCTTATATCATCAAGAGTGATGCTCTGTGCCGCACATCAGGCACATACAGTTTTGAGAATTATGGCAAATGAATCTGAAGTATAGAGAAAGAAGGAAACAAAATGAACAGTGACAAACTCATTATCGGAAACCACGAATTCAATTCCCGCTTCATTTTAGGTTCTGGAAAGTATTCCCTTAACCTGATTGAAGCCGCAGTAAAAGATGCAGGTGCAGAAATCATAACACTTGCAGTCCGCCGTGCAAACACAAAGGAGCAAGAAAACATATTGGACTATATTCCAAAAGGCGTTACACTTCTTCCGAATACAAGCGGGGCAAGAAATGCCGAAGAAGCTGTGAGAATTGCAAGACTTGCCCGTGAGCTTGGTTGCGGCAATTTTGTTAAGATTGAAATTATGCGTGATTCAAAATATCTGCTTCCTGATAATCAGGAGACTATAAAAGCAACCGAGATTCTGGCAAAAGACGGCTTTGTTGTAATGCCATATATGTACCCTGATTTGAATGTTGCCCGTGATCTGGCAAATGCAGGTGCTGCAACCATAATGCCCCTTGCCTCCCCCATCGGCTCAAATAAAGGTCTTGCAACAAAGGAATTTATTCAGATTCTTACAGATGAAATAGATTTGCCGATTATTGTTGATGCCGGCATAGGCAAGCCGTCACAGGCCTGTGAGGCAATGGAAATGGGGGTCGATGCGATTATGGCAAATACCGCTCTGGCAACTGCCGGAAATCTTCCTCTTATGGCATCAGCCTTTCGCAGTGCAATTGAGGCGGGAAGAAAAGCATATCTTTCAGGGCTTGGCAGAGTTCTTAACCGCGGTGCAGCCGCCTCGGATCCTCTTACGGGATTTCTGCGGGATTAGGGAGGATAAAATGGAAAATCAATTTTTTGTAGATTCGGGGCATTTGTCTCCCGAGGCGCTTGAAAAAAAGCACAGACTCGAAACAGATCCCTCTTCGCGGAAAAATCATATGGAATATCGGCCCGGTATGGAAAAAATAGAATCTGATGTTTGTCAAAAAGTAATGGAGCAGATGAATTCTTTTGATTACTCAGAATATACTGCGAAGGATGTAAGGGCTGCGTTGGAGCACGAAAACTGTACCGTAGAGGATTTTAAGGCACTTTTATCTCCTGCAGCTGAGCCTTTTTTAGAACAGATGGCACAAAGAGCCGGAAGGGAAACGAGTAAACACTTCGGCAACACGGTATATCTTTTTACCCCTCTTTACATAGCCAATTACTGCGATAATTATTGTGTGTATTGCGGATTTAATTGCTATAACCATATCAGACGAATGAAGCTGTCTGCAGAGCAGATTGAAAAGGAAATGAAGGTTATTTCAGTCAGCGGAATGGAGGAAATTCTGATTCTTACAGGTGAATGCCGTGCTCAAAGCGATATATCGTATATTGGTGAAGCCTGCAAGCTGGCAAGAAAATATTTCAGAATGGTAGGGCTTGAGATTTACCCCGTAAATACCAGTGAATATAAATATCTTCATGAGTGCGGTGCTGATTATGTAACCGTATTTCAGGAAACTTATGATGCGGAAAAATATGAACAGCTGCATCTGCTCGGGGCTAAGCGTGTGTGGCCCTACCGTTTTGATGCGCAGGAGAGAGCACTTATGGGCGGTATGAGGGGAGTTGCGTTTTCGGCACTTCTGGGGCTTTCAGATTTCAGAAAGGATGCTTTGGCAAGCGCGCTGCATGTATATTATCTGCAAAGAAAATATCCCCATGCGGAAATGTCGCTTTCCTGCCCGAGACTCAGACCAATCATCAATAACGGTAAAATTAATCCGTTGGACGTTCACGAAAAGCAGCTCTGTCAGATAATATGTGCTTATCGTATTTTCTTGCCTTATGTGGGAATCACCGTATCTTCAAGGGAAAGTGCTGAGTTCAGAAACGGTATTGTGAAAATTGCGGCAACAAAGCTTTCAGCAGGCGTTTCCACCGGGATTGGTGACCATGAAAGTAAATACAGCGGAAAAGAGTCAGATGAAGTGCAGGGCGATGAACAGTTTGAAATTGACGATAGCAGAAGTCTTGAAAAGATGTATAAAGACATTGCAGATGAAGGCTTGCAGCCGGTTCTGAATGATTATCTTTATGTATAGGAGAACGGATAAATGAAAAATATTGATACAACCTTGTATTTTATAACAGACAGCACAGGGTTAAGCGAAGCGGAATTTCTGAGAATAACGGAAGCTGCCTTAAAGGGAGGCGCTACCATTCTTCAGCTTCGTGAAAAAGAAAAAAACGTAAGAGAATATATTGATCTGGCAGAGAAGGTTCATAAAATAACCCAAAAATATAATGTACCTCTTATTATTGATGACCGGGTTGACGTTGCACTGGCCGTCGATGCAGAGGGTATTCATGTAGGGCAAAGTGATATGCCTGTTTATATGGCAAGAAAGCTTATGGGAGAGAAAAAGATTATCGGTGCTACTGCAAAAACTGTTTTGCAGGCTGAGGAAGCCTACAGGCAGGGAGCGGATTATCTTGGTGTGGGGGCAATTTTTCCCACAACAACAAAAGTAAAAACAGTTATTACCTCTGTTGAAATCCTTAAAGATATTTGTGATGCAGTTCCCATTCATGTAAATGCTATCGGAGGACTTAATTCTGATAATATTGATGTTCTGAAGGGAGTTCCGGTTTCCGGAATATGTGTAGTTTCTGCAATTATGAAGGCAGAAAATCCCGAAGAAGCCGCCGTGATGCTTAAAAGAAGGTGGTGTGAGCTATGAAATCTGTGCTGACAATTGCAGGTAGCGATTCATCAGGGGGAGCAGGCATTCAGGCAGATATTAAAACAATAACTATGAACGGTGCTTACGCAATGAGTGCCATAACCGCAATGACAGCCCAGAATACATTGGGTGTAAGGGCAATTCAGGAGGCATCTCCGTTTTTTCTTAAGCATCAGCTTGATGCCGTATTTGAAGATATTTTTCCGGATGCCGTAAAAATCGGAATGGTTTCATCTTGTGAGCTTATCCGGATTATTTCGGAAAGACTTGTATTTTATAAAGCGAAAAATATAGTTGTTGACCCGGTAATGGTTTCAACCTCAGGCACGGGACTTATAAAGTCAGATGCCGTAAATACTTTGTGCAGTAATCTTCTTCCTCTTGCGACTCTGGTAACGCCAAATATTCCCGAGGCAGAGGTTCTCTCAGGCGCTTCGGTAAAAAGCGAAGAAGATATGGAAAAGATTGCTGAAGCAATCGGAGACTTATACGGATGTGCCGTGCTTTTAAAAGGCGGTCACAGTATTAACGATGCAAATGACGTTTTATATTACCGGGGAAAAATAAAGTGGTTTTACGGCAAAAGAATAGAAAATCCCAATACCCACGGAACGGGATGTACTCTTTCCTCTGCAATTGCGGTAAATCTTGCGAAGGGGTATGATGTCTGCGTATCGGTTGAAAAGGCTAAAAAATATCTTTCGGATGCCTTACGGGCAGGTCTTGATATAGGAAAAGGACAGGGCCCTCTTATGCATAATTTTAAACTTTTGGAGTAACAGAAAAAAATGTTGCAATTATCATAAATATTATCTATAATAAAGGAAGAGGCAAATATGCTATAAATAAACTTAAGGAGAATTTTATGAAAACTGTAAAAGATGTTCTGAAGCTTATTGAAGAAAACGGCATTAAAATGGTGGATTTCAAGATGGTGGATATAAACGGTCAGTTCCGCCACGTAACAATCCCCGCTAAAAATTTTTCGGAAAAGACTCTTAAAAACGGAATCGGTTTTGATGCATCAAACTATGGCTATGCGGTAGTTGAAAAAAGTGATATGGTATTTATTCCCGATCCCGATACGGCACTTATTGATCCCTTCTGCGAAATCCCCACTCTTTCCATGACGGGTAATGCAATGATTATAGATAATCCCGAAAACAGACCTCTTGCCCAGTACCCGAGAAACATAGTTCTTGCGGCTGAAAAGTATCTTAAGGATAGCGGTATTGCAGATACAATGCTTATTCTTCCGGAATTTGAATTCTACCTTTTTGATAATGTTGGCTGGCAGGTTAAGCCCGAATCGGTAGGTTTTTCCGTAGATGCTGCTCAGGCTCATTGGAACAGCGCATCCGAAGGTCTTGGAAATGTGGTTGCCAAGCAGAAAAACTATCATATTGCGAAGCCTTTTGATATCTCTTATGAAGCAAGAAGCGAAATATGTATGCTCATAGATGATGCAGGCATAGCCCTTAATTATCATCATCCCGAGGTTGGTGCAGGCGGGCAGTTTGAAATTGAACCCGAG
>JAZQFU010000052.1:0-5981 GCA_045539675.1 Clostridia bacterium
GGGTGAGGAATAATGCGTCATTCACCTTTTTTACGAATTTTTGTATTAAAAAAGACTCATATCCGTCAGGATTATGAGCCTTTTTCGTATTAAACTTCATTAAAAAATTCTGATTTCAGGATTCAAAGCAGTCTTTAAAACCATCGCTTCCTTATCAGCCCCAAACTGAAACAATATGTTTTTATTATGGATAACACAACAATTTTCCCCTGAATTCCCGGACTTTCAGTTTGAAGAATTTTAGTAAGTCTGTTATTTTAAAGCACCTTTGCAAGGAAGCTTTTTAATCTTTCATTTTGGGGATTATCAAATATTTCGGAAGGAGTTCCCTGCTCTACTATTACTCCCCCATCCATAAACACAACACGGTCTGCCATTTCTCTTGCGAAGCCCATTTCGTGAGTTACAACAAGCATCGTCATTCCGTCTGCCGCAAGGGAGCGCATAACATCAAGAACCTCTCCTACCATTTCGGGATCAAGTGCCGACGTAGGCTCATCAAAAAGCATAACATCCGGCTCCATTGCCAGAGCACGCACTATTGCAACACGCTGTTTCTGTCCACCCGAAAGCTGGCTGGGATAAGCTTCCGCTCTGTCTTCAAGACCAACCACACGAAGAAGCTCTCTTGCCTTCTTCTCCGTCTGCTCCTTCGGAAGCTTCTTGAGCTTCATGGGAGCAATACACATATTCTTAAGAATGGTCATATGAGGAAAAAGATTAAAATGCTGAAATACCATTCCCATTTTCTGACGGTGATGATTGATATTGATTTTTGAATCGGTTATATCTACACCGTCAAGAAGAATTGAACCTGCGGTAGGTCTTTCAAGCAGATTAAGAGAACGGAGAAAAGTGGATTTTCCGCATCCCGAAGGCCCGATAATAACTATTACCTCGCCTTTTTTAACCTCAATATCCACTCCGTTGAGCGCTTTAATAGCCCCGTTTGCGAAATGCTTTTTAAGTCCGCTTACCTTAATGAGAGTATTACCGTTCACTCTTTCTCAGCCTCCTCTCAAGAATTTCAACAAGTCTGGTAAAGAACATTACCATAACAAGATAAATTGCAGCTATTGCAAGAAGAGGCCAGAAGCTCTGATAAGTAATACCTCTTATGATATTCGCTCCTCTGGTAAGATCGGTAACACCAACATAGCCTGCAATTGCAGTTTCCTTAAGGAGAACTATAAATTCATTTGCAAGGGCAGGAAGAATGTTTTTAAAGGTCTGAGGAAGAACTATATACCACATAGTCTGGATATAGTTAAATCCGAGCGATCTTCCCGCCTCGGTCTGACCGATATCAATGCTCATAATACCGCCGCGGATAATTTCTGCAACATATGCGCCGGAATTAATTCCAAAGGCGATAATACCGCAGAGCATTTTATTATCCGAGCTTGCCATAATAATAAAGAAAATAATAAGAATCTGAACCATTGCGGGAGTTCCGCGGATTACGGTCAGATATATTTTACAGATAACATTCCCAAGTGCAAGAAAGAATTTAGCAACAGGATTATGTATTTCTTCATACTGCTTATCGTAGGTGGTTCTTATTGCTGCAACCACAACACCAAGCACAACACCGAGAATAAGAGCAAAGAATGTGAGTATAATGGTATTCTGAATTCCTTCAAGCAGATATTTCCATCTGTTGTCTTCAATAAAGGCAACTATAAAGTCCTTTTTCAGTTTTAAAATCCAATCCGGCATTTTTTCTACTCCTCAAAAAAAGGGAGCATTTCTGCCCCCTCATTTTAAACAAAATAATTATTCAGCAGGAATATATTTTTCGATAATTTCAGCAACCTTGCCTTCTGCGATAAGCTCAACTAATGCACCGTTGATAGCTTCGAGAAGTTCAGGCTGATCCTTGGAAACTGCTGCAGCATAATTCTCTGTGATATATTCAGTATCAAGAATCTTAAGACCGGGGTTATTTTCAACGAATACCTTTGCAGGCTCGTTATCGATAACTACGCAATCAACCTTACCGGAATTAAGAGCCATAACAGCATCTGCGCCCTTATTGAATCTTTCAACAGAGCCCTTGCCTTCGTCTTCAATATCCCATGTGCAGTAAAGGTCTCCGGTGGTAGCAAGCTGAACACCGATTTTATTATTTGCTCCGTCAGCAGTAAGATCGTCTACAGTTTTGATTGCAGAATCTTCCTTAACGATGATAACCTGAACGCCTGTTGCGTAGGTATCGGTAAAATCAACCTGTTCTTTTCTTTCATCGGTAACAGTCATACCTGCCATAACGAAATCGTATTTGCCTGTCTGAACGCCGGGAATAAGAGAATCGAAATCAACGTTTTCGATTACGAGCTCTTTACCAAGCTTATCAGCAATAGCCTGAGCGATTTCTGCATCGATACCAACTATTTTTCCATCCTCCATATATTCATAGGGGGGGAATTCCGCATTTGTTGCCATAGTGAGAACATTATCTTCACCGTTTCCGCCGCAACCGCTTAATGCAGCTACGAGCATAAGAGTTGCCATTAATAAAGCCAGTAACTTTTTCATTTTAAATACCTCCAAAGTATATTTTTACATATTGTATCACATTTATTTAGGAATTACAATAGCTTTTTGTATATTTATTCATCTTCCGGCAAATTATATTACACAAATCATTGAAAAAGCATTTATTCTGTGATACAATTGAAACACAGCAATACGAAAGGAAGCTTTTTATGAATATACTTATTATAGATGCTCAGGGCGGAGGCATCGGAAAGCAACTTATTGCAGCTATAAAAGAAGAAATTAAAAATGCGGAAATAACTGCTGTAGGCACAAATACGGCAGCAACCGCCGCTATGCTTAAAGCCGGAGCAGATAACGGTGCAACAGGAGAAAATGCAGTAAGGGTATGCTGCAAAAACGCAGATATTATTGCAGGGCCCATAGGAATAATTATTGCCGACGCCATGCTTGGTGAGGTAACTCCCAAGATGGCACTTTCGGTAGCACAAAGCAATGCAAAAAAATTCCTTATCCCCTTTAACAACTGCAATATATGTGTTGCAGGAGTTACTGCAAAAAATGTTTCTTCTTATGTTAATGAAACAGTAAATAGGATAAAAGATATAATGAACTAAATTAAATAGCGGTACATAATTATGTACCGCTATACTTTTAGTTCTTATATGCTTTTAGTGCTCTCTGACCTATATCGTTTCTTTTATAGGCATTTTTGAAACTTACCTTTTCTGTTACCTCGTAAGCTTTTTTAATTGCTCCCTCAAGAGTTTCTGAAATTGCGGTAACACCGAGAACTCTGCCGCCTGCGGAAAGGAGCTTTCCTTCCGAAAGCTTTGCGCCCGCAACATAAATATCGGTATTAGCTTCCTTTTCGGGGAGTGTTATTTCAAAGCCGCTTTCATATTTCTTTGGGTATCCCTCAGATGCCATAATAACACAGCATGCATATTTTGAAGAATTTGATACCTTTGCCTCGGAGAGTCTGCCCTCTGAGGTTTTTATCATAATATCAAGAAGGTCGCCTTCAAGGAGAGGTAAAACAACCTGAGTTTCGGGATCACCGAAGCGGCAGTTATATTCAATAACCTTGGGGCCGTCTTTAGTGAGCATAAGTCCGAAATAAAGGCATCCTTTGAAGGTTCTTCCCTCATTATTCATCGCATTGATTGTAGGAATAAAGATTTTTTCCATACATTCAGCTTCGATTTCCCTGGTATAGTAAGGATTCGGAGCAACAGTTCCCATACCGCCGGTATTTAATCCGGTATCGTTATCCCCTGCTCTTTTATGATCCATGGAAGAAATCATGGGAACAACGGTTTTACCGTCTGTAAACGCAAGAACGGAAACCTCGGGCCCTTCAAGAAATTCCTCGATAACCACATTATCTCCGCTGTCTCCGAAAATCTTTTCCTCCATCATGGATTTAAGATTTGCAACAGCATCAGGCTTGCTTTCGCAAATAACAACACCCTTACCGAGTGCAAGTCCGTCTGCCTTGATAACAAGGGGGAATTTACTTTTTTCAATAACCGCAAGTCCTTCTTCAACGTTTTTAACAACGTTATACTGAGCGGTGGGGATATTATATTTTTTCATAAGATTCTTTGAAAAAATCTTACTTCCCTCAATTATTGCCGCCTTTTTATCGGGGCCGAAGCAGGGAATTCCTTTTTCGGTAAGTGCATCAACACAGCCCATAACAAGGGGATCATCAGGTGCAACTACCGCAAAGTCTATTTTGTTTTCCAGAGCAAATTCAACGATTTTATCTATTTCCTTTGCACCGATATTCACACATTCCGCATCTGCGGCAATTCCGCCGTTTCCGGGAAGTGCATATATTTTCTCAGCATCCTTGCTTTCCTTAAGCTTTTTTATTATGGCGTGCTCTCTTCCGCCGCCGCCTACTACCATTATTTTCATAGGTTTTCTCCTTCGATTTTAGTGGTGGAAAAGACGAAGTCCGGTAAATGCCATTGCAATATTATGATTGTTGCAGGCTTCAATTACCAGGTCATCTCTCTTCGAACCGCCGGGCTCTGCAATATAGCTTACACCGCTTGCATAGGCTCTTTCAATATTATCCGCGAAGGGGAAGAACGCATCGCTTCCCAACGCAACTCCGGTGATGGTTTTAAGATAAGCTTTCTTTTCTTCTCTTGTAAGAGCCTCGGGCTTTTCGGAGAAGAAATTCTCCCACTCACCGTCTTTTAACAAATCTTCATAATCATCGGAAATATAAAGGTCTATTGCATTATCCTTTTCAGGTCTGCCAAGCTCGGGAAGGAAAGGAAGATTAAGCACCTTGTCGTGCTGACGGAGATGCCAGATATCAGCCTTATTTCCTGCAAGACGGGTACAATGGATTCTTGATTGCTGACCTGCACCAACTCCGATTGCCTGACCCTGAGCAGCAAAGCAAACTGAATTTGACTGAGTGTATTTTAAAGTTATAAGCGCAATAAGAAGGTCGATTTTTGCATCCTCGGGAATATTTTTATTTGCGGTTACAACCTCGTTAAGCATATCCTTGGTGATTTCGCAGTTATTTCTTGACTGCTCAAAGGTTATTCCGAAAACCTGTTTTTTCTCGGGAATTTCGGGGATATATCCGGGATCAATCTTTATGATATTATATGTTCCCTTTCTCTTGCTCTTTAAGATTTCAAGGGCATCATCATCGTATCCGGGAGCTATGATTCCGTCGGAAACCTCTCTTTTTATAATGGAAGCGGTTACCGCATCACAGGTATCGCTTAAAGCAATCCAGTCTCCGAATGAAGACATACGGTCTGTTCCTCTTGCTCTTGCATATGCACAAGCTAAAGGCGAATCATCAAGTCCTTCAATATCATCAACTGCACAGGCTTTCTTAAGCTTTTCATCAAGCTTTCTGCCTACTGCCGCAGAAGTGGGGCTCACGTGCTTAAAAGAGGTTGCACAGGGCATTCCTGTTGCCGCCTTAAGCTCCTTCACAAGCTGCCAGCTGTTGAAGGCATCAAGGAAATTGATATAACCGGGGCGTCCGTTAAGGATTTCTATAGGAAGCTCCGCACCGTTTTCCATATATATTTTTGCATCACTCTGATTGGGGTTGCATCCGTATTTTAACTGAAATGAATTCATTAGTTTTCTCCTCCGTTTTTATTAATCATACGTTCCTCAATGGAGCCGTCTTCAAGCGAGGTATAACGAACATAAAGGGAAATCTTGTTATTCTCGTCAAGGTTCTTCCATAAGTTTTCGGTAAGCTCGTCAATTGAGTCGGGAATTTCAACTCTTTCAGGCTCACCCTGGAAGGTAGGAATGGGATTTCCGTCACATACATAGGTATGGATAAAATGACCGAGTCCGTTAAGTGCACTGTACGAGTAATTGAATCTGTTGCAGGCTGTTCCCTCTGCATCAGCACTCTTTAAGATATTCATTTTATAGGTAAAGTCGCCTTCACCGAATGTAATCATACCGCTGATACGGGG
>JAZQFU010000053.1:0-5471 GCA_045539675.1 Clostridia bacterium
CTCACCAACCTCAACAATTTCACCCACATATTCGTGACCGATAATTCTTGGTGTTTCAATGGTTTTCTGAGACCATTCATCCCAGTTGTATATATGCAGATCGGTTCCGCATATAGCAGTTTTTCTGATTTTGATTTTAACTTCGTTTGCTCCGGTAACCGGTTCGGGCATATCGCATAAGGTAAGTCCCCTTCCCGGTGCTGTTTTAACAAGTGCTTTCATATGGCGGCAGTCCTTTCATATTTTTGCCACCATATTATCACCTGTTTGTATTCCTGTCAAGTACATATTTTAAGTTTTTTGACGATTTGTATACGTGGAATATACATTATACTGTAAAAAAAGACTTTTAAGAGTTTTACACTCTACATTCTTAATTCTTAATTCTTAATTACGGCTTTGCCGTTTCATCCGCTTCAGGATTTTCAAATGTAAAAATCTTAAGCTTCCCTTCAAGATACATTCTTATAAATTCCTCAACCGAATTAACGGGGGCTTCCGAACACATTCCCGCAAGGTTTTTAAGGTTACCTGCCACGTGATTATCCGAGCCGGCAAATCTTGAAAGCTCATAATGCTCTGCATAAAGCTCCGCCATGGGATTTTCACCCGGGAGGTTGCAGATATTCATAACCTCAACTCCGTGAACATGACGGGGGAAAAGACGGATATGGTTAATATATCCTCTTTCTCTGAAGGGGTGCGCCTGAATAACCAATGCCCCCTCCTCCATCATAAGAGTAAGCTCGTCGGTTTTCTTCATTTCCATAATTTCGGGATGCTCGTAATACCATTCCTCCGAAAGACCGTAAATAAGAAAATCCGCACCCTTATATGAAAGCTCCACTCCGGGAAAAACCTTTATTCCGATTTCATCCCCGATTCTTTTTGCGGTATGATAATCCGAAAAATAAAATTCAAGCTTTTTTTCCCATGTCATACTGTGAGCAATGGGATTTATATTTGCATCAAAAAAATGATTGGTAATAAAAATTCCGTCATATCCTGCTCTTTTATAGAATTCAACGGTTTCACGCACGTCTGCCTTTGCGCAGGCGCTTACGGGAAAGGTATGCAGATGGGTTTCGTATTTAAACATTTTTTTCTCCCTCAAATTCAGGATTTTCCATAGTAAAAACCTTTAATTTTCCTTCAAGAAACATTTTTTTGAAGTCCTCAACCGAATTTACAGGCTCCTCCGAGCATACTCCGGCAAGTCCCTTTACCTTTCCTGCCACGTGATTATCCGTGCCGGCAAATCTTAAAAGCTCATAATGTTTTGCATAAAGCTCTCCCATGGCATTTTCCTCGGGATGATTTCCGACGTTTATAACCTCAACCCCGTGAACGCAATGGGGAAAAAGACGGATGTGGTCGATATATCTTCTTTTTCTGAAGGGATGCGCCTGAATAACCAGAGCCCCCTCCTCCATCATAAGAGCAAGCTTTTCACTTGCTGCCATATCTACGATTCCGGGATGGGAAAGATACCATTTTTCATCAAGTCCGTAAACGAGAAAATCAGTTCCCGCATAGGGAATTTCCACTCCGGGAAAGACCTTTATGCCGATTTCATCGCCCACTTCCTTTGCGGCATAATAATCCTTAAAATAAAATTCAACCTGCTTTTCGTAAGGCTCTTCTCTTATGCTCAGATTAATATTTGCTCCAACAAAATGATTGGTAATAAAAACCCCGTCATATCCCATTCTTTTATAGAATTCAACGGATTCCCTGACGCTTGCGGAAGCACAGGCACTTACGGGGCTTGTATGCAGATGAGTTTCGTATTTAAACATTTTTTCCTCCTATTTCGTAACCGGTTCAAGATTTTCAGTCCATATAAAAAGTCTGGTTTTATCGTTCTTATTTAAGTTTTTCTTACTGATGTTTATTTTTATTCCTTTTTTCCCGGTCAAATCGTATTTTTTATTTCCGGTTCCTTTAAATCTGCCGTTTTCCTCATAAACTGCCGAAAATACCCTTATAACGGGAAGCTCTTCATCGGTTCTTCTTATAATCTCAAGAACGGTTTCGTCATCTGTTTCTGTAGTTTTAATTCCGAATCTTCCTGCAAACTCCATATTTGCAAGATTATGGGGAATATACTGATTCGCAAAAAGAGTAAGAGGGCAGTTTTCATCGTCTCCCCAAAGCTTAAGGGAGCCTGAGTCGTATTTGTATTTAACGGTTTTTCCGTTGTTTAAAGTAACAGTATAGCCGCCCTTTGCATTTCCCTTTCCGCCAACAAGGAACAAATCGCCGTTCTTCCCTATGGTTCCCTCATCAGAATTTGTAATATCTGCAAGATAATGAAGTCCGTCATCCAATGTTACCACATTCCACATATGAGCACCGGCGGAATCTTCGGTATATACAGTTCCCTGCACCGAACGGCATTCAATTTCCCTGCTTTCATAAACCGAATTATCCATAAGATATTGAAATGCCTTGGAATAACCTTCGCAAACCACATTGGTTTCAGGATTTCCGTCAAAAACGTATATCATCTGCCAGGGGTCTCCGTATCCGCCCGTATAATCAGAAGAAACAGCATTTCTGTCATAAGAGGTCAGAGCGCATATTTCATTCTTATATGCTTCTATTTTTTCATAATCCTCATAGGTACGGTATTTATATATAATATTCAATGCATTGGTTACCGCATTTGTTGTTGCGGTAGTTTTCGAAAGATCAACCTTCGGTGACTTCACGTCGTAGCCTCCCGGCTGATAATCCTTCTCCACCAGAAAGTTAAAGCTCAAATCAAAGGCAACCGCCGTAGGTGAGCCGACAGAATTCCTCCACGTCCAGGTTCGCAGCCCGTAAGAAATTCCGCCTGTTTTATCAAACCAGTAAAGCTCGTAGGGGCAATCCTCCAGAAGAGCATAAAAAACCTTTTCAACATCGAAGTAACCCTGGAATGTATTTTTCGCCTTATTCATGGCTTCATCCGTCATAACCCTGCTTCCGGACTCTGTGGCAGTCCATCTTGTTTTCAGCCCGTATGCGGCAAGCTCTTCATAACCCACATCAATAACCGTTGATTCTCTTTTTCCCGCCGCAACCTCTTCTATAGCTGCCTTAAGAATCTCATAAACTGCCTTGTCGTTTGCAGAAAGGAAATCCTCACCCAGATGAGAATTTGTTTCCAGTTCCTGCTCCGGATAAAACTCAGAAGAAACGTACCCCGAAAAAAGCTCGTCATTTCCGGGCATTTCAATATTTTCAAGGCTCACGGTTCCGATGCATTCATACGCCGCTGTTTCCGCAGCATTTACAATAAGACAGCCGGAAAGAACAACCATAACCGCAGTAAGAAGTATTATTCTCTTAAAATTCATAATTCCGCCTCCGCACAATATCCATTATATCAATAATATCATAAACCTTGTATTTTGTAAAGCACCTGCCATTAAATTTACATTTAAATTGAATCCGAAGAGTGGTTTATGAGATGTTGACTTTTTTTTCAGGTTGTGATAAACTGTTCAGTTGGAAAAGGGGGAAAAATAATGGCTGAATTATTTACGGGAACCTATATTTCAGAAGTAACAAATAAAAGATGCGATTTTCCCTTCGGAAGCAAGGGAGACGTTTTCGCCGTAATATGCGTTCAGGATGTTACGGGGGAAATCTACGTTAAGGTTATTCCCGAAAAGCTTGCCGAAAGACTGGAGTTTGAAGGAAAAATCCTTGAGGTTTACGAATTTGAAAAAATAATGGAGACACTTCTTCTTCCCGATGCTTTCCTTAACTATCTTGAAAGCGGTGAGGCGGTTATTCTCGGAGTGGGAGAATCCGCCGATATACTTAAAAAATCCGACTATGATATTCACTTAAGCGAATTTGATAAAATCACAGATGCCCTTGACTTCTTTCAGGAGGATTAAATTATGACAGCGCAGAAAAAAGATATGGATATGATAAACGGGAGTCTCTGGAATAAGATTCTTATTTTCGCAATTCCCATTGCCGTTTCCGCACTTATGCAGCAGCTTTTCCATTCCGCAGATATGGCGGTTATCGGTCAGTTTGCAGGAAAAAATGAGCTTGCCGCCGTGGGAAGCAATAATTCAATCATAAATCTTCTTATCAATATATTTATGGGCTTTTCCGCAGGCTCAAACGTGGTTATTGCCCAGTTTATCGGTGCTGGAAAAACCGATCTTGCAAAAAAATCCGTGGCAACAAGCCTTGTTATTGCCGCCGCAAGCGGAATTATTGTTATGCTTCTCGGAGTTTCATTTTCAAGATTACTTCTTGAGCTTATTTCTTCACCGCCCGAAATAATCGATCTTGCAACCCTTTACTTAAGACTTTATTTTCTGGGCACGCCCTTTATTATGCTTTATAATTTTTCCGCCGCTATTTTAAGAAGCCGCGGAGAAACAACCAAGCCCTTCTACTGCCTGCTTGCAGGAGGAATCGTTAACGTTATTCTTAACCTTATATTCGTTATTTATTTCAGGTGGAGTGTTGCGGGAGTTGCCGTTGCAACAACCGTTTCAAATATTTTAAGCTCCTTCCTTATTCTCCGTATTCTGCTTACGGATAAAGGGGAGCTGGGAATTACCTTAAAGGATATAAAGCCCGATAAATCAATCATCAGAAAAATAGTAAAAATCGGACTTCCCATGGGAATTCAGTCTGCACTCTTTCCTCTTTCAAATCTTGTGGTTCAGTCTGCAATCAATTCTCTGGGCACCGTATATGTTGCCGCAAGCGCGGCGGCACTTGCCATCGAAACCTACAGCTATTCAATTATGACAGGCTTTGTTCAGGCTATAGTTTCCTTTGTCAGTCAGAATTTCGGCGCAGGAAAAATAGACCGTTGCAGAAAATCCTTAAGACTGGGAATCACCTTTAATTTTATAATCTCAAATCTTTTCAATATTATTATGCTTATCTGTGCGGATAAAGTCATCGGTCTTTTCACAACCGATCCCCAGGTGGCACTTTATACAAAGGAAAGACTTATATTTATGTATGCAATTCTCTGGAGCTGTATATTTATGGATTCAACCACCAATGCACTCAGAGGAATGGGCTACTCCATATTTCCTACCGTGGTTTCGGTTGCCGGGGTTTGCGGATTCCGTATTATATGGATTTATACTGCCTTCAGATACTTCGGCACATTTATTTCCATACTTGCAGTATATCCCATAAGCTGGGTTATCACCTCCATTCCCCTGCTTATTTTCTATTTTATTAAAATTAAAAAGCTGCAAAGACAAACACTTTAAAAAGAGGCGAAAAAAATGGCAAAAATAACAAAGGATTTCACAAAGGGAAGCATTCCCGGAATGCTTATATTATTTACCCTTCCCTTTATGGCATCCAATGCACTCCAGGTACTTTATTCCACGGTGGATATGATAATCGTGGGTAACTACGTTGGAACTCCCGGGCTATCTGCAGTTTCCCAGAGCAGTATGGTTGTCAATCTTGTTACAATGATATGTATG
>JAZQFU010000054.1:0-2126 GCA_045539675.1 Clostridia bacterium
ATTCTCACAATGGGACCGATTTGCATTACGCCAAAACTCAAAAGACAAGGTTACGGTAAAATTCTGCTTGATTATTCAATCGCGAAAGCAACCGAGCTTGGATTTGGTGCAGTTTGCTTTGAGGGCAATATCAACTTTTACGGAAAGAGTGGTTTCACTTTCGCAAGTGAATTTGGAATCCGTTATCACGGCTTGCCTGAAGGTGCAGATGCATCGTTCTTTCTCTGCAAAGAGCTGATTCCGGGATATTTAAGCGGTATAACGGGAGAATACGGGCCTCCGGAGGTATATCTTTTCCCTGAAAAAGAAGCGGAGGAATTTGATAAAAAATTTCCTTACAGAGAAAAACTGAAACTTCCTGGGCAACTTTTCTGAAAAACGAACAGACGGCATCCCGTTTCGGGATGCCGCCCATTTTTATGCAGTATTCTGAATTAAGCTTTAATTATTCCGCTTTCAAATAAAACGGTAGTTACAATCGTTGAAATAATAATTTCGGGAATCATATACGAGCCGTTATAAATAAGAGAATATGCGAGCACGCTCTGACCCTCCGGTGCGTAAACTCCCCAGATAAGGATTCCCGATAAAATATGGCATACATATCTTATTAGTGTTACCGTAAATGCACTTACCGGAATTGCAAAGCTTCGCTTATTACATATTTCGTAAATAGATCCTGAAAGCCCCAGAGCGCCGAAGGCGATAACATAATCCAGTAAAATAACGAGAACGAAGCTTAAAAGACTCTGAGTGGGTGGCGGATAAAAGCCGAACATCATCTGTATGAGTGCATAGCAGAATGAGACGCAAAGTCCCCATTTTGAGCCAAGGAGTATGCCTGCGGTAATTATCGGCACCATAGATGCAAGGGTAACGCTTCCGCCCTGAAGCCAAGGGGCGGGAATAAGCTTGCTTACCCACATAAGAACTGTTGCAAGAGCCACCATAAAGGCACCGACGGTAAGTTTTCTGGTTGTTTTCATTTTAATTATTCCTTTCATATAGGTTTCAGAAAAGAATAATCCCAACAAAAAAATCAAGCCGTGGAAAACAGGCTTGATTTAAGAAATCTGAACATATTTCCCTACGTTGGCATTATCCAAATCAGGTTTCGGGTTAAAACGGCAATACGTTTACTCTCAGCCTGCTCTGCGCAAGCTCCCCAGTTTAAATTGTTACGTCGTAGCGATGCTTATTATATAACGTAATCTAAGTTTTGTCAATATTTTTATTTCAGCATATTATCAATGCAGATTCTTGCTTTTTTCATAATCTCATCGGGAATTTCAATTTCTTCTCCCGCTTCACCCTTGAGGCAGTTTAAAACATCTGTAAGAGTTGTAAGTCTCATATCGTTGCAGATACAGTTTTTGGAAAGTGAATAAAATTTCTTTTCGGGATGTGCATACTGAAGGTGAGAAACTATTGAATTATCCGTTCCTATAATAAATTCCTTTGAATCGCTTTCTGCAGCGAATTTCATAATTCCGGTGGTGGAGCCGGCATAATCAGCCTGAGCAGTAATTTCTTTTTTGCATTCGGGATGAACCAGAAGAAGTGCTTCGGGATGATTTTTTCTTGCTTCAGAAACTTCTTCGGGAGTTATACGCATATGAACGGGACATCCGCCGTCTATAAAATGGAAATTCTTTTCAGGAAGCTTACTCTCCAGCCAGGAGCCGAGATTGCAGTCCGGAATAAAGAGAATTTCCTTGGCATCAAGTGAACTTACGGCTTCAAGAGCAGAAGCGGAGGTAACGCAAAGGTCACATTCTGTTTTAAGCTCAGCGGTTGTATTTATATATGCAACCGTAACCCATGAGGGGTTTTCTTTCTTTATTCTTTTAAGCTCAGCCAAAGTTAATTGCTCCGCCATAGGGCATCCTGCTTCAGAATGGGAAAGAATGACTTTTTTATCGGGAGAAAGAATTTTAACTGTTTCCGCCATAAATCTTACTCCGCATATAATAACTTTTTTTTCGGGAACCTCCGAGCAAAGCTTGCTTAAAGCAAAGGAATCACCGGTAAAATCAGCAATTTCAAGAATGTCGTGAGTTTGATAAGAATGGGCAAGGATGCAGAATCCTTTTTCCTTTTTTAGCTTTATTATTTCTTCCTGAATC
>JAZQFU010000055.1:0-11976 GCA_045539675.1 Clostridia bacterium
TTCTTTGGAATCGGAATGTGATGACGGAATTTTGAATCTTATAATTATAAATAAGCTTCCAAAAATAAAAATTCCGTATTTGCTCATAAGATTTCTTCAGGGAAAACTTCTTACACTTACCAAATACGTAGAGTCGGTTAAATGCAAAAGAGTTGAATTCTCCGTTGAGGGAGGATTACCTGTGAATATGGACGGCGAGCTGATTGATGAAAATCCGGTGAATATAAATATAATTGAGAAGGGAATAAAGCTTATAAGATGAAGGAGGAAAAAAAGTGAAAATAACCTATAATGAAAACAAGGAAATAGTTGATTCTGTAAAGGAAGGGCTTGAAAAAACGGGAGGATATTGCCCTTGTCGTCTCGAAAGAAGCGAAGAAACAAAGTGTATGTGTAAGGAATTTCGCGAACAGATAAAAGATCCTGAATTTGAGGGCTATTGTCATTGCCTTCTGTATTATAAAAGTTTAAACTAAAGGAGAATAAATATGATTTACAAATTAAATTCATCAAATTTTGAAAAAGAAGTTTTTGAATCCGATAAGCCTGTGCTTGTGGATTTCTGGGCTGACTGGTGCGGTCCCTGCAAAATGCTTGCTCCCGTGATTGAAGAGCTGGATGCCGAATATTCAGAAGAATATAAAATCTGCAAGGTGAACGTAGATGAGGCTCCCGAACTTGCAGGAAAATTCAGAATAGTGAGTATTCCGACCGTGCTTGTATTTAAAGACGGAGAGCTTTATAAATCCTCGGTTGGATACGTTACCAAGGAAAAGCTTCTTGAACTTTTTAATTAATATATGCGTAAAAAAATGCTCTGTTTCAAATTTGAAACAGAGCATTTTTTGTTTTTAAAATTTATGCTTTCTTCGTGATTGCTTTAATAACGAAAAGTGTTCCGATCATAAGAACTATTGCGATGGGAAGAAGAATTACTGCACTCTGAATAAATGCAGAAAGCAGATAGCATACGAAGGAAACAGCTGCAACTGTGATTGCATAAGGCATCTGAGTTGAAACGTGATTGATGTGGTTACATTCTCCGCCTGCGGAAGACATAATTGTTGTATCCGAAATAGGTGAGCAATGGTCACCGCAAACTGCACCTGCAAGGCAAGCAGACATTCCGATGATAAGGGTTGTGCTTCCTTCGGGGAATATTGCAACAACGATGGGAATGAGGATTCCGAAGGTTCCCCATGAGGTTCCGGTTGAGAATGCAAGTACGCAGGCAACAAGGAAGATAATAGCAGGGAGGAAGTTTGCAAGACCTGCTGCAGCACCTTCCATAAGAGTTGCAACGAAAACATCAGCACCGAGAAGACCGGTCATATTTTTAAGTGAGGTCGCAAGAGTAAGAATTGTGATTGCAGGAACCATTGCAATAAATCCCTTGGGGATGCATTCCATAGCTTCTTTGAAGGTCATAACTCTGCGTGCAACCATATAAATTACTGTTACAATAAGTGCAAGCATTCCGCCCCAGGGAAGTCCTACGGTAGCATCTGTATTTGAAAATGCATCAATAAAGTTTGCACCGTCAAGTATTCCTCCTACGTAAACGAGGGCGAATATACAGATGACGATAAGAACGATAATGGGGAATATAAGGTCAATAACCTTACCCTTTGAGGAGGGAACAACCTGCTCGCTTTCAGCTTTATCTCCGCAGGTATAAAGATCACCTTTTTCAAGTGCATTTTTTTCGTGGAGTGCCATAGGTCCGAAATCAAATTTCATAAGAGCAATTGCAACTACGAATACGAGAGTAAGTAATGAATAGAAGTTATAGGGGATTGCCTTGATGAAGAGGCTTAATCCCTGTCCCTCGGGAGCAAATTCAGAAACAGCTGCTGCCCATGAAGAGATAGGAGCTATCATACAAATGGGTGCGGCTGTTGCATCTATAATATATGAAAGCTTTGCTCTTGAAATCTTGTGTGAATCGGTAACAGGTCTCATAACTGAGCCGACTGTAAGACAGTTGAAGTAGTCATCAATGAAAATGAGAACACCGAGAACAAAGGTTGCAAGCATTGCTCCAACACGTGTTTTGATGTTTTTCTTTGCCCATTCGCCGAAAGCGGCGCTTCCGCCTGCCTTATTAACGAGTGCAACGATTCCGCCGAGAACAACAAGAAAAATGAAGATACCTGCAGTTCCGGAAACAGCGGCGATAAGTCCTTCGTTAAGGATGTTATCGACTGTTGCAAGAGGTGCAAAGTTTGCGGAAAGAAGACCGCCAACCACTACTCCGATGAAAAGTGAGGAATAAACCTCTTTTGTGATAAGTGCGAGCCCGATTGCAATTACGGGAGGCAGCAGTGCCCAGAATGTGCCCGCAAAGGGGTTTGTTTCTGCAGCTGCTTCGCCTTCGGCAAAGCAAACGAATGAAAATACCGAAAGCATGAGAACAACTGCGATTGCGAGAACTGATAAGATTCTCTTTTTTGAGTTGAACATTTTAGTTCCTCCTTAAATATTTTTATATTCCGGATGAAAGAGGAACCGTCTTAATAAAAAAAGAGTCATGAAAAACTATCATGACTCCAAAACGCACAAAGACCTTTAGGTTTCCTGATGATAGCTCTCCACCTTAAGTGACAGTCTGATACATATTCTGCATCAGCCCAGCAAATGAAACGTGGCATGATTCATTTGCTTCGGCAATAATTCCTTTCTCCGCAATTCATTTGCCCGGAAAAGCGGTTACTGATAATCATTGCGCCTCTATCTTTCCTGAATACGGATTGAGTATATCATATATCGGTAATTATGTCAATATTTGTCGCAAAAAAAAGATTTTTTGGCATAAATTTATTTTCATGGCTTAAAATCTTTTTAAAGGTATACGGTGATATCGGGAGTGCGGGGGATGTTTTTAATAAAAAAATAAAAAATTTTAAAATTATACTTTAAAAATCCGATAATATATGTTATAATTATTAAAATTAGAATGAGGGTGATTAAAATGAGCGAAGAATGCAAATTTAAACGTGTGCTTCTTAAAATCAGCGGAGAGGCGCTTTCTCAGTCAAATGGCTCCGGAATAGACTTTGATAAGGTTGAAACCGTTGCAAGACAGGTTAAAAAGCTTGTTGATATGGGTGTTCAGACTGCAATAGTTGTTGGAGGTGGAAATTTCTGGAGAGGCAGAAGCGGCGGAAATATGGATAGAAGCCGTGCCGATCATATGGGAATGCTTGCAACTGCAATCAATGCGCTTGCAATTGCAGATACTCTTGAGTCTGTTGGTGTTGAACCCAGAGTTCAGACTGCAATAGAAATAAAACAGATGGCGGAGCCTTATATAAGAGGTAAGGCGGTAAGGCATCTCGAAAAGGGAAGAGTGGTAATCTTCGGATGCGGAACGGGTAATCCCTTCTTCTCAACCGATACCGCTGCAGCACTGAGAGCTGCCGAAATAAACGCAGACGTGATTCTTCTTGCAAAGAATGTGGATGCTGTTTATTCTGCAGATCCCAATATTGATAAGAATGCGGTGAAATATGATTCAATTAAATTCTCCGAGGTATTAAGCAAAGGGCTTAAGGTAATGGATTCAACTGCAATAACCCTTTGTATGGATACCAATATTCCTATCCTTGTATTCGGACTCGATCATCCTGAAAATATAGTAAAGGTTGTTCTCGGCGAAAAGATTGGCACGTATGTCGGAGCATAAAATATTAATTTGGAGGTATATAATATGAAAGAAACATTAAAGCAGGCTGAAGCAAAAATGGAAAAGAGCATTGATGCTCTCAATGCAGAATTTGCAACAATCAGAGCCGGACGTGCAAACCCCGGAATTCTCAATAAGGTTACTGTTGATTACTACGGAACGCCTACTCCCGTAAATCAGATTGCATCTGTTTCAGTTCCCGAACCCAAATCAATAATAATCCAGCCCTGGGATGCTTCTATTCTTAATGAAATAGAAAAAGCAATTTTAAAATCAGATATAGGTATAAATCCTGCAAATGACGGTAAAATTATCCGTCTTTCAATTCCTCCTCTTACAGAGGAAAGAAGAAAGGCACTTGTTAAGGATATTCATAAAATGGCTGAAAACTCAAAGGTTGCAGTCAGAAATATAAGAAGAGATTTTATGGATAAGCTTAAGACTATGAAGAAAAACTCCGAAATTACCGAAGATGAGCAGAAGGACGGAGAAGATCAGCTTCAGAAAATCACCGATAAATATATAAAAGTGATTGATAATACACTTAAAGAAAAAGAGCAGGAAATAATGACTGTTTAATAAGAAAGGAAAATTGAAATGACTATTACTAAAGATACAATTATAGGAGACCTTCTTGATATCAATGCAGATGTAGCACCCTTCTTTTTTGAAATTGGTATGCACTGTCTGGGATGCCCTGCAGCAAGAAGTGAAACAAT
The DNA here is from genome assembly GCA_045539675.1 of Clostridia bacterium. Classification (GTDB taxonomy): domain Bacteria; phylum Bacillota; class Clostridia; order UMGS1840; family HGM11507; genus JAZQFU01. The sequence goes on from JAZQFU010000055.1 coordinate 4,405, forward strand.
TGAAGAAGCTTGTGATGTTCACGGTGTTGATTGCGAAGCACTCGTAGCAAAGCTCAATGATTTTATAAACGGCTGAGAGGAGTTTTAAGGTGGCTGAAGAAAAAAAGCTTATATATAAGGATAAGCCTCTTGTCAGATGCGGAAACCTTATATATTACGGAAATCTTTCCGAAAAATACGTTTCTATTATAGAAATACTTGATACAAAAGAAGAAAACGGGGTAAAAATCCCTTCAAAGCTTTCCGTAAAGCTTAATAAGAATTACGGTGAGCTGAAATTCAAGCCGGTTAAGAAAGCCGAAAGAGAAAGTCTGTATGTGGCAATTGATCTTGCAGAATACTGGCTTAAAGATGCTCTGGAGATGGATCCCTAAATGGATTTTACTAAGATTATTGCATTTATAATTTCCATAGCAGCTTTTCTTATTTCGATTTCCTGCCATGAATATGCTCACGGCTTTGTGGCATATAAGCTGGGAGATCCTACTGCAAAGGCAAGCGGAAGGCTCAGTCTTAATCCTCTTAAGCACTTTGATCTTCTGAGTATATTGTTTTTTGCGGTTTTTCATTTTGGATGGGCAAAGGGTGTGCCTATAAATCCATACAATTTCAAAGACGTAAAAAAGGGAATGGTTCTGTCAGCTCTGGCAGGGCCTTTAACCAATATATTGCTTGCATTTATTTCAGCAATTATGATGAGCTTTGTGCCTGAGACAGCGCCGGCAGGCTCGGTGCAATACTATATTCTTGTGTATATATATTATTTCTTAAGCAGTATGATTTCGGTAAATGCGATGCTTGCAATATTTAATCTTATTCCCATTCCGCCTCTTGACGGTTCGAAGGTGTTTTTTTCAATCCTTCCTGACCGTACCTACTTCAAAGTGCTTTCGTATGACAGAATAATGCTTCCTTTGTTGCTTATACTGGTATATACCGGAGTGCTGGATAAACTGGTGATGACAGGAGCCGGAAATCTGATGGAAATTATTGATAATGCTGTCAGAGTGATTGCTTTCTGGCAGTAGCGGAGGTAAAATTTGGAACAGTTAGCTTTCAGAACCGGAGAATTTGACGGACCTCTTGATTTGTTACTTTATCTGATAAAATCAAACAAAATGAATATTTACGATATTCCTATTGTTGATATCACTTCTCAGTATCTTGCGTATATAGATTCAATGCAGAAGATGGATATGGATTTTGCGGGGGAGTTCATTATTATGGCGGCAGAGCTTCTTCTTATTAAATCAAAGATGCTGCTTCCTAATGAAACTGTGGATAATCCCGATGCCGTGGATCCGCGAACCGAGTTGGTTGAAAAGCTGCTGGAATATCAGAAGTATAAAGAACTTTCCGGATTTTTAAAGGAACGTGAAGATATCGGAAGATTTTCATATGTTAAACCCAGAGAGAGAATCAAGGGGATAATGATAGATAATGATGATCTTGAGGTGTCTGTTGAGGATCTTATTCTTGCAATGCAGGATATTGCAGGAAGAATAGAGCGTAAGAATCCTCCGAAAAAATCATCCTTTGCAGGAATAGTTGCAAGAGAAGAGGTAAAAATCCCTGATCGTATTGTTATACTTAAGGATTTTATCAGAAAAAACAGAGGTAGAGCCGATTTTAAAAAACTGTTTATTGAGACCTGTAAAACCAGAGCACAGATAGTTGCAACCTTTATGGCAGTTCTTGAGCTTCTGAAGCTTAATATAATAGTGGCAAAAAGGCAGAAAAATAGTATTATTTTATGTCCTTTCGAAAATTTCGACGAAAGGAAAGAGCAAGATGAATAAACAGGAAAAGCAGGAATTCTTTAATTCGGTGGAAGCGCTTCTTTTTGTATCGGGTGAGCCGGTAAGTATTCCGGTTATATCTGAGGTGCTTGAGATTTCCGAAGATAAGCTTGAAAAGCTGATGAGGGAAATGATTGATACGTTTAACTATCAGCGAAGGGGAATAAAACTTATAAAACTGGAAAATTCCTATCAGCTTGTTACGAGAAGTGAATATTTTGATTATGTTGTAAAAATGGTAACAACGGGTCAGCGAAAGGTTCTTTCACCTGCAGTTCTGGAGGTTCTCTCGGTAGTTGCCTACAATCAGCCTATTACCAAAGCGGCGATTGAGCACGTGAGGGGAGTGGATTCCTCCTATTCAATAAGCAAGCTTCTCGAAAGAAATCTGATTGAGCAGAGAGGAAGACTTGATCTTCCAGGAAGACCGCTTCTTTACGGAACAACCGATGAGTTTTTAAGATGCTTCGGTCTTGAATCCTTAAGTGATCTGCCTGAGCTTGATGCAGAAAGCAGCAGTGTTGTTGATATGCTTGCAGATAACAATATAACCTTCGAAGAGCTTGCAGAAGGCGGAAGCGAAAACGAAAATATTTCGGAAAACGGAGAAGAAAATTGATATACATTATTATTGCTCTTTTTATCATTCTGCTTTTTGTTGCTTCGGGCTTGATGTGTGTTGTGCTTGAAACCTCTTTTAAGGAGAATAAGTTTTTCTTTTCGGTAAGTATATTTAAGATTAAAATATTCGACAGCTCGAAAAGAAAGGAAAAACCTGTTAAAGCCTCTGAGAAAAAAAATGACGGAAAAAAAGATTTTGATGTTCCGGGCTTTCTGAAGGAAAGATATCAGGAAATAATTGCAGATATTAAGTCTGTTATGATGCGGCTTAAGAAGAAGGTTATATGTGAGCATTTTCTGTTTGATATGCATTTTTCCATGAAAGATGCGGCACTTACAGGAGAAACCTGCGGGATTTTGTGGGGAATAATCGGAATGCTTCTTCCGGTTCTTGATTTGGGATTTACTTTCAAAAAGAATCCTGAAATAAATATAACTCCTCATTTTGAAAATCCAATGCTTTCAGTTGTTTATGAAGGAATATATAAAATAAGAATTTGCCATATTATATATATAGGTTTAAGTATATTAAATAAATTAAAAAAATATAAAAAGGCGGTGTAAATAATGTCTGAACATCATCCCATAGAAGGAATTATGAGTACTGCATTGCAGAATATCAAGGAAATGATTGATGTTAATACCATTGTAGGAACTCCCGTAACCTGTGATGACGGAACTGTTATTATTCCCGTATCGAGAGTTTCCTTCGGATTTGGTGCCGGCGGCAGCGAATTCGGAAAGTCGGAGGTTAAAGAAAACGGAATAAGAGCCAATTTCGGCGGCGGAAGCGGTGCAGGAGTCTCTATTAACCCCGTTGCATTTCTTGTTGTCGGAAACGGCGAAGTAAGAATGCTTACTCTTTCCGACAATCAGTCTTCTCTTGACCGTGTGATTGATCTTGTTCCCGATGTTCTTTCGAAATTCCGTGATGTTATCGGAAAGAAAAAGAATAAAGAGGAAGTAACTGTTACGGAAACAGTAATTACTGAAGAATAATTGTTATTATATTCTTTGTCACCTGCTCATATAATCATATGGGCGGGTGATTTTTTGTATAAAAGAATAATCTATTTAATACTTATGCTGACGTGTTTTATTTACGCTTCTGCAGGCTCTGCTCCTGAAATTTCAGCTAAGGGAGCTGTTTTGATTGACGGAGAAAGCCGGGAGATTATTTTCGGTAAGAATGCATACAGCAGAATGAAGCCGGCAAGTACCACTAAAATTCTTACGGGAATTATTGCTCTTGAAAAGATAAAATCAGATGAATGTATAACTGTTTCCAAAAATGCTGCATATACAGAAGGCTCTTCAATGTATCTTAAAGAAGGGGAACGCATTTTTGCGGAAGATATAGTCTATGGTCTTATGCTCAATTCCGGCAACGATGCTGCAGTTGCCATTGCTGAACATATTTCGGGTACCGAGGAAAACTTTGCAAAGCTGATGAATGAAAAAGCAGCAGAAATCGGTGCAGAAAACACAAATTTTGTAAATCCCAACGGCTTGGATGACGATATGCATTATACAACACCGTATGATCTCGCACTTATCACCGCTTATGCTATGAAAAATCAGAAGTTTTCCGAGATTACTTCAACGGTAAACAGAGTAGTGGAAAATGCTTCCGGAGATATTAAGTATCTGCATAATCATAATAAGCTTCTTAGTATGTATAAAGGATGCAACGGAGTGAAAACCGGATTTACCAAGGCATCGGGAAGAACTCTTGTTTCGTCGGCAGAAAGAGACGGGATGAAGCTTGTTGCGGTAACGATGAATGCTCCTGACGACTGGAATGACCATATTAAAATTCTTGATTACGGGTTTGAAAACTTTGAAACAGTCTGCTTTTTGAGAGAGAATACCGATTGTATTGATGTTGCCGTTGACGATGGAATAAAAAACTTTGTCGGTTTATATCCGGAGCAAACTGTTGTAAAAACAGTATCAAAAGGAAAGGAAGGCGAATATATCCTGGAGTTTGTAGCAGAAAAAACGCCTGCACCGGTATGTGCAGGCGATATAGGAGGATATGCCGTTCTTAAGAAAAACGGCACAGAAGTTGAGCGGATACCGCTTTTGTTTTCTGAAACCGTAGAGAAGAATCCTCCGGGTTTTGAAGAACTGTTCAGGATGATGCTTTCCGGTATATTCTACTGATTCATCACGCTAGCTCTGATAATTTTCTATAAATTCAAGCATTTCATTCTGACTGTTCAATGAAATCCCGTTTTTCAGTTCTTCAAGCTCTTCCTTGTAAAAATAATCCGGATTAATTGTTATTTCTTTTTCAATTGCTGTGGGATTTGAAGATGGAAAAATTCTGATTGTGTTTTCATAAAGCTTTGCCGTATAGTGATTCATACATTCTGTGCTGATATTCATTGTTACTGTAAGCTTACCGTTTTTAAAATCGACACTTTCAATATTATTGAATTCAGTAAGAATTTCCGAAGGAGTCTTTTCGATATATGAGGAGGGAATCTGCTTTTCCTCCTCCACTTTATGCCCGCAATTATAATTATATGTTATATGCATGATTCCTTCCGAAACCTTTTTTTCTGCAGGCAGAGAAGATACAACAGCCTTATCGTCCGTTCCGGGAGTTGTTTCGTAATTTTTTTCTTTCTGCTGGTTATTTGAAATGAAAAATGTTAAAGACAGTGCGGACAAGCATATAAATACAATTGTGAGAGCTTTAAGAAAACGTTTTCTTTTTCTTTTGTAAAAATGTAAATACATAATATCACTTCCGTTATTACATATTATTTACAAATTTTATACAAATGATGCAAATAACTTTATTTTTTCGTAAATTATGGTAAAATATATAGTAGATAAAAAGGAATCTTATATATAAAGGCGGTGGGAATATGAGCAGAAAAAAGAAAAACAAAAAGGAAGAGAAAAAGAATACATCTAATCTTATACTCAGGACTTTACTTACTGTTTTTCTTTTTGTTGCAGCGTTAGGTGTTCTTTTCGTTGGGACTATGATTATCAGCGCATCCTTTGAAGAAATTGATGTGGATAATTATGTTATGAATCTTACCAGCGAGGTTTATTATACCGATAGTGTTACCGGTAATCCCATTTCAATTGATAAGATTTATTCCAATGAAAACCGTATCTGGGTTTCGTTTCTGGAAATGCCTCAGCATCTTAAGGATGCTGCTGTTGCAATAGAAGATGAGAGATTTTATAAGCATCACGGAATAGACTTCAAAAGAACTCTCGGAGCAACCTTTTATTATTTCGTAGACCGTGACCGGGGATACGGAGGAAGTACCATTACTCAGCAGGTGGTAAAAAATATTACCGGAAATACCGACCGGTCTGTTGAAAGAAAGATAAAGGAAATGTGGAATTCTTTCAGGCTTGAAAGAAAAATGTCTAAAGATCAGATTCTGGAGCTTTATCTTAACACTATTTATCTTTCCCAGGGATGTAACGGTGTTGGTGCCGCCGCTCATATGTATTTTGATAAGGAAGCATCTGAGCTTACCCTTGCCGAAGCTGCGGCAATTGTGGGAATCACCCAGTATCCCACAAGATATGATCCATTCCTTAATCCTGAAAACAATAAGGAAAAACAGGAAACTATTTTAGCAAAAATGCTTGAGCTGGGGTATATAGATAAAAAAGAGCATGATGATGCAGTTGCAGAAAAACTGAGCTTCGTTAAATCCAATATGAGAACGGGAGCGAACTTTAATTCCTATTTTACCGATCAGGTAATAATGGATGTTGCAAAAGAACTTGCCGAGAAAAAGAGCTATGATTATGATGCGGCTTTCAAGCTTCTTCATACGGGCGGATTTAAGATATATTCAACTATAGATCCTGAAATACAGAAGGCTGTTGACAGAGTGTATCAGAATTCTGATAATTTCAAGGATGGCGGGCAGTCTGCCATCGTTATTATTGATCCCGAAACAGGAGAAGTAAAGGCAATGTCCGGTGGGGGCGGAAAGAAGGAAGGAGACTTTGTTCTTAACCGTGCGACCATGACCTTAAGACAGCCGGGATCATCCATAAAGCCTCTCGCAGTTTATGCTCCTGCGCTTGAATACGGAATAATTACTCCGTCAACCATATATGAAGATAAAAAGGTAACCTATGGTTCATGGTCTCCCAAGAATTTCTATTCCGGATTCAGAGGCAATATGACCGTAACAACTGCAGTAAAGCTTTCGGTAAATACCATAGCGGTTCAGATTCTTGATGAGCTTGGAGTTGACAAGTCATTTAACTTCCTTAAAAATAAGCTTGGACTTTCTTCACTCGTTGATTCAAAAACCGTTAACGGAACCGTGCTTACAGATAAAACCCTTGGTGCACTGGCTCTCGGAGGTTTAACAGACGGTGTTTCGGTTTATGAAATGGCAGGAGCCTATTCGGCTATAGCCAATGACGGTGTGTATATCCGTCCTCATACCTTTACCCGGGTTGTGGATAAAAACGGAAAGGTAGTTCTTGAAGCAGATACTACCAAAACAACGGCGATGAGCAAGGATACGGCCCTTCAGATGAAGCAGCTTATGCTGGGAGTAACAGCCTCCGGAGGAACCGGCGTAGAGGCCGCAATTTCCGGCGTTCCGGTTGCCGGTAAGACAGGTACTACAGACGATAATTACGATAAATGGTTTGCGGGAATTACGCCATATTATGTTGGCGTTACCTGGTACGGATTTGATATCCCAAAAGATATGGGTTACTACTCATATAATCCGGCTATTAACTTATGGAAAAAGGTTATGACAGATGTTCATTCAGGTCTTCCTTCAAAGAGCTTCGCCGGAGTAAAAACCACAGTTAATGTTGAGATTTGTAATGTGTCGGGCAAAGTTGCAACAGATATATGTGTTGATGCAGAAGGTAAGCCCACAACTACTCATAAGAGCTTTTATTATACTTCTGTGCCTTCGCAAAGCTGCAGCATAGAAGAACATGAGAAAGCAGGGGAGGTTGCTAACGAGGAAACAGAAACTCCTCCTTCAGCTGCAGATGAACTTAAGACTCCGACGGAACCGGCAGAAACCGACCCTTTACCGGTTTCTCCACCGGATGTCTCAACAGAGGAGGCTCCGCCACCGGTTGAGAATAATCAGAATCAATAAATAATATAAAAAAGCCGTGGAAACCA
>JAZQFU010000056.1:0-10086 GCA_045539675.1 Clostridia bacterium
GGGAAATGACTTTAAGGTTATTGATACCGAGCTTGGCAAGGTTGCCATTGTTATCTGCTGGGATATGTTTTTCCCCGAATACATTTCCGCTTTAAGAGCGCAGGGAGTCGAGCTTATATGCCATCCCACCGCAGGCTTTGCGGAAAGAAGAATAGGTGAGAGAGCCTATGAAGCCGGAGCATACATAATCACTTCGGGCGTTGACAGACTTTGTGAATCAGCAATTTTCAATCCCTTGGGTGAAAAGCTTACCGATGCAACGGAAAACGACGGCTATGCCGTATGTGAGCTTGAAATCGGAAGGAAATTTCCTACCTTCTGGCTTTCCTGGCCCTGCGATACATTTTCGGATAATATTTTTGAAAATGAGCGCAGAAAAGATTTGTATTAATATGAAAAACTGCCGGATGTTCTTAAAAAAATCCGGCAGTTTTTTGTTACAGTTTTATGAAAGTTTTTTTTCAGCTATTTTCAAAGACTTTTTTCTGTGGTATAATTAAAGCCTGTTTAATGAAAGGAGAAGTCTATGAAAAAAATAATTCTTATAATTACAGCTGTAATAATGGGAATTCTCCCCGTATCGGCATATACTGTTGAGGAAAACGTAACGGAAATGCCTGTTGCAAAGGGAGTTATCCATAAAAATATAAGTACCTTTACCACCGAGGGGTGGAACAATATCAATATTCTTGAAATAGACCTTAATGAGCCGGGCTTAAGCTTCAGGATTCTTAAAAACAACGAGCTTTCAAAAAGAAGCACGGTGGGAGAATTTGCAGACAATACTGAAAATGCCGTGGCGGCGGTGAACGGAGATTTTTTCACTTCATATACTTCGGGTGCGGCACCGGAGGGAATGACCGTTAGCGACGGAAAGCTTTTAACCACTCCGTCAAACGATAAATCCTATGTTACCTTCGGAACAGATAAGGAAGGACGGCTTTTTGCTGATTATTTTTCTTTTGAAATCAAGGTCTATTCCGAAAGAACGGGAGATATGAGCGGCTGCCTTTTCTATAATAAGCTTGCAGGGGCGGAATATCTTAAAATTTATGACCGCGGCTTCGGTGAAAAATCTCCCGGGTCAATGGATGACGGGTATGAGGTTGTGGTGGAAGACGGTGTTGTTACCGGTGTTTATTCCAATAAACCGGGAGTTGAAATCCCGGAAAACGGATACGTGCTCCATAATTCCTTAAGGCACTCTCTTTTTCTTTCTCAGAATTTTCAGGTGGGAGATAAAGTGAGAATAGAAATGACGGTAACTCCCGATGCTGAAAATATTTCAGAGGCAACGGGGGGAGGAACCCTTCTTTTAAAGGACGGTAAAAAAACTGCACTTACGATAAAAGACGGAAGAAATCCCGTAACTGCTGCAGGCTTCAATAAAAAAGAAAACATTCTTTATCTTATGACCGTTGACGGCAGAATTAAAAAATCAAGGGGATTTACCCTTTCGGAAACTGCGGATTTCCTTCTTAATCTCGGATGCACCGACGGAGTAAGTCTGGATGGAGGCGGCTCAACCTCAATGGCGGTAAAGCTTCCCGATGATGAGAGGAGCAGCTATAAAAACTTAAGCGGCGGAAGCCGTGCAGTAGTAAACGCAGTAGGAATTCTTCAGGAGAGTAAGCCGGAGGGAGACCTTAAATATCTTAAGCTTTCTGCGGAAAAAACAACAATCCGTGAAAATGAAGCTCTTAAGCTTAACGTTTTTGCTTATGATGAATATATGAATTCCTTAAGCACCGGAGAAATGAAAATCAGATTTAGCGCAGATAAGCCCGGAATATTTAAAGACGGAAGCTTTTATCCCGGAGAGAGAGGCTATGTTAATATTAAGGCAACATCGGGAGAAATTACGGGAGAATTAAGGATATACGTTGCGGAAGAAAAAAAAGAAGAGGATTTTGTTGACCGGTTTTTCAAAGCTCCCGAAAAAGAGGGATATACCCTTTCCTTTTTCGGTGATAACGGAAATTATAATACTCTTTATACGGATATTGTAACCAACATAAGAAACAAGCTTGCCGCCTCATCTGATGTTGCCGTCTTCAGGCAGATGCCTTGGGGAGAAATTGATTCTGAGGTAATAAGTCTGGGAAGATTTTCCGCAACGGAGAATAAATACGGAGCGTTTATAGGAATCAATAACTCAAAAGGCTCTGTTAATTCTTCGGATTCCTCCCAATGGGAAAAGCTTGATAAATTTACGGAAGGTATAGAAAGCGAAAACGTATTCTTTATGCTGGCTTCCTCCTATAAGAGTCACGATGAAGATGAAAAAGCTGTTCTTATAAAAAGAATCCGTGAGAAGCTTCACGGAAAAAACATTTTTATTATCTCTTACGGAGAGGATTATTCCTATGAGTATGATGACGGAATAAGATTTATAACAATAAAAGATATTCCCCATTTTAACAGAGAAAATCCCTTTGAAGCCCTTGAAAACACAAAATACGGAAGATTCACTTTTGCGGAGGATGATATAAGCTTTGAATTTGTTCCCTTTTTCGAAATTGCCCATGAGGATTCCGACGCAGAAATATTCAGAACACAAATCACTTTAAGCGAAGAGAACTAAACTATTGACAAATTGTTGATTTTATAGGATAATAAAGTGATAAGGCGGTGAAGATTCCAAAATGGGAAGTAAGCTTGCCGGCGTTACGCTGGCAGTTATGATAATTAATGTGCTTTCAAGGGGTATTGCCCTTGTGGCGAACAGCGCGGTAACCGCAACCTTCGGAGCCAATGCTCTTACGGGTGCTTATTCCTTTGCAATAACTCTGGCAGGGATAATAACTACGGTTATCGGAACAACACTTACCACTTCGGTTATACCTATATATACGGATTTAAGAGAAAAAACTGATGAGAAAAGAACCAATTCGTTTTTAAATAATACCTTTTCTCTGACCGTTATAGTTTCTCTTGCCCTGATTCTTATTTGCTCTCTTCTTGCGCCGGTTATTGCATCCATTGCAGGAAAGGGAGACCTTGAATTCTCGGCATTTGCCATAAGAGTGCTTTTGTTCTCCATATTGTTTATGAGTCTTTTCTATATCTTCAGCGGGATTCTGCAGGCGAACGGAAGGTTTTTTCTTGCGGCATCGGTGAGCATACCAAGCAGTATGTGCAGTATGCTCTACATAATGACTCTTTCGGAGAAATTCGGAATTCACGGACTTGTTTTTGCAACTCTTACGGGGTATTTTGTTCAGGCGGCAATTCTTTTACCCGCAATGCCGAAAACCGGATGGCGTTTTAAGCTTTCCTTTTCATATAAGAATGAGGATATGTATAAAATCTTTGCGGTTATTGCCCCGGTTATCGTCGGAATATGTGCCCATCAGGTAAATATCTTAGCAAACAGCTCCATAGCCTTCCGCTACGATGTTGAAAATTATGTTGTGCTTAATAATGCGCAGAATCTCGGCGTTCAGATAGTGCTTACAATGACTCTTGCGGTTGCATCCGTTGTTTATCCAAAGCTTTCGTTTTTTTCCGCAAAGGAGGATAATAAAAGCTTTACCGACTGTCTTGTTGCTACTATGAACGGAATAATTCTTCTGCTTGTTCCCTTGAGCTTCGGATTTTTCATTTACGGTGAAAAATTCATAGACCTGATTTACGGATACGGAAAATTCACTTCCGAAAATGTGAAGCTCGGAGGAAGCATTTTCTCTATATATGCCGTCGGCATTCTTGGGCTGGGCTTCAAGGAAATAACAGACCGTGCGTTTTATGCCAGAAAAAATCAGAAGGAATCCGCATTTAACGGTGTTGTTATAATGGCGGTAAATATAATTTTAAGTATTATTCTTGTGAAGCCCTTCGGGCTTCGGGGTATTGCGGCGGCGTATTCGGCTGCGGCACTCACCGGAGGAATAAATATTATAGTAAGATTCAGGAAAAAATATAAAGACCTGCCTTTAAAACCGCTTATTATAGCCTTTGCAAAAGCATTTGCGGCTTCGGCGGCTATGGCGGCGGTAATATATGTTTTAAGAGCGGTGATTCCTTTCCCCGAAGGAAAATCGGGAGTGCTTCTCGAAATTGCCGTTCCTGCAATTTGCGGAATGGTTGTATATGGGATTATACTTATTTTACTTAAAACAAAAGAAATTAATAACTTTATAAAAAGGAGAGAAAAAAATGATAATTGATAAAAACGGAAAGCTTTTCGGCAAAATCAATATTATTGATCTTATTATTGTTATTGCTCTTATTGCGGTGGTTGCTCTTGCGGCTTACAGCTTTGCAGGAAGCGGAGAAGCCGAGGTTTCATCCGGAAAGGCGGTTATTAAGTTTTATGCCGAAGAGGTTACCGATTTCGTTCTTGACGGCACGATTAATATAGGTGACCCCATTATAGAGGTAGGCACCAAGAATAATATGGGTACTGTAACAAATGTGGAAATCGGTGATGCAGTTTCCTACGGTGAGGATTCTGAAGGAAAATGGGTGCAGTCTTCTCTTCCCGGGCATAAATCGGTTTTAATAACTGCGGAAGTTGAAGGCAATGAAGTTCCCAACGGAATTGAAATCAAAAAGGCAGAGTATTATATAGGGCACACTATGACCATAGTTGCAGGAAAAGCAAAACTTTATCTGCGTATTTACGATCTTGAGTTTATAAAATAGGAGCTGACAGTCTGTGAATCTGTTAAAGGAAAGTCTGGTTTTTCGGTTCTTTTATGCAGTTTATTCCGCAGTCGGCGATGCAATCAGCGGATGCTTTCTATACAGGGTGTTGGCGCTTTTCTTCAGAGTGATGAAGGAAAGTGCGGCATTCGGCATTGTGGTAAAAGCTATGGAGCTTATAAGAGAAGTCTTTAAGGGAAGCTTTATTTACCGGATGCTTTATACCAAAGGAAAATGGCATCTTTATGCGAAAGATAGTTTCGTTCTTACGGGAGCCGATAAGTTAATCGAAGGATTTATGAAGCCTCTTTCGGCGGCGGTAAAATTTATATCCGGAATAAACTGTTCATCTGTTAATAAAAGAATATACGGTAAGACGGTGGGTGCATTGGAAATTGACCTTGTGAAATTCACCGGTATTTTGCTTATTATAATGGTTCTTGTTCCGGGGAGTATGTGGAATAATGCATACGGCCTTGCCATGGCGCTGATTCTTGCGTTTTTCTATTTTATCTCGGTGCTTAAAGGAGATAAGCTTTCCTTCGGATTAAGAAGCATTCCCGTTTCAATGCTTTTGTTTATGATAACCTGTGTATACGGAGTTGTTATTTCTGTTAACCCTGCAGACAGCATAAGAGTGCTTATGTTTTTTATAACCTCCTTCCTCTTTATGCTTGTTATCGGAGGATGCGTGAATACCGAAGAAAAGCTTGATTGCTTTACGGGATTTATGTATTGGGCACTTATGGCTACTGCGGTTATCTGTGTTATTCAGGGAATAACGGGAATTGAGCAGGATGCCCTTCTTGTGGATGCAAGAACAAGCGGAAATCTTGCAAGAGCCTTTTCCACCTTTGAAAATCCGAATAACTATGCAGAGTTTATTGTTCTTTTTATTCCTTTTGCGGCGGCGTTTGCCTTAAACCGTGAGGATGAAAAGCAAAGAACGGTGCTTACTCTTCTTCTGGTAATTCCTCTGCTTGCGCTTGTGCTTACCTATTCCCGTTCCTGTTGGGTGAGCTTTATGATTGCGGCGGTGGTATTCATACTGTTTTATGATTATAAGCTGTTTCCTTTATTTGTTATTGCCTGCATTTTTATTATACCCTTCCTTCCCGAATCGGTATGGACAAGAATTCTATCCATAGGCAGTATGGCAGACAGTTCAAATTTCTACCGTATTCAGATATGGCAGGGAACATCGAGAATGTTTGACGAATGGGCACTTTCGGGAACGGGCTTAGGCCCCATTGCATTTACCCAGGTTTATCGCAACTATGCAATTCCCGAGGCAATGACTGCGCCTCATTCACATATGCTTTTCCTTGAAATTCTTCTGGAAGCCGGAATCGTTTCACTTATAAGCATTGTGATATGGTGGTTGGGAAGCCTCAAGAATTCAGTAACCTGTATTATAAGAGAGAGTATCAAGGGCAGAAAAATAAGAAACGTTCTTATTGCGTCTGTATCGGCTCTTTCGGGAATTATTTTTGTTTCACTTGTGGAATATGTCTGGTTTTACCCCAGAGTTATGATAATGTTTTTTGTGGTTGCGGGAGTTACTCTTGCAACGGTTAATATATTAAGAGGGGAGTGAGAAGCTTGAAGGTGCTCCATATCATCAGCGGCGGAGACAGCGGTGGTGCAAAAACCCATGTTTTTGCATTGCTTGATGCATTGAAAAAATATATAGATGTTAAGGTTGTTTGTCTTATTCCCGGGGTTTTCTATCAGGAAATTCTGGAAAGAGATGTTGAAACCGTTCTTCTGGAGCAGAAAACAAGATTCGATCTTTCAGTCCTTAATCAGCTTACGGAGCTTATTAAAAAAGACGGCTACGATATTATTCATGTTCACGGTGCGAGAGCAAATTTTATTGCCACGGCAATAAAGGGAAGAATCAGGATTCCCGTTGTTACAACCGTGCATAGTGACTATATGCTTGATTTTACGGAAACCCTTTATAAAAAGGTTGTTTATACGGGAATCAATATGGTTGCATTAAGATTTCTTGATTACTATATCGGAGTATCGGAAAATTTCAAGAAAATGCTTGTGAGCCGCGGTTTTTCACCGAAGAAAATATTCACCGTATATAACGGAATGGATTACAGCGGAGAGCCCGAATATCTTTCAAAGACTGAGTTTGCGGAGAAATATAAAATTGAGTATAGCCGTGAGCTTTGCTACGTGGGAATAATAGGGCGTTTTGATAAGGTAAAGGGTCACGAGATTTTTATCCGCGGTGCGGCGGAAGCGGTAAAAAGAAATCCCAATCTGAGATTTCTTCTTGCGGGGGAAGGCCCTGACCGTGAGTATCTTGAGGCTCTTGCGGCAGCGCTTGGAATAGGGGATAAGGTTCACTTTCTCGGATTTATAAAGGATATTTACAGCTTCATTAATTTTATAGATATCAATACCCTGACCTCCTTAAGCGAAAGCTTTCCCTATGTTCTTCTCGAGGGGGCAAGAATGAAAAAGCCTACCGTAAGCTCTGCGGTAGGAGGAATTCCCGATCTTATTGAGGATGGGGTGACCGGTTTCTTATTTGAAAGCGGAAATTACGGGGAGTTTGCCGAGCGTATATATGAGCTTTCCGAAAGCCGCGTGAAGTGTGCGGAGCTTGGTGAAGCACTTTACGAAAAAGCAATATCTACCTTTTCCAATGATTCTCTTGCGAGAACTCATGTGGATATATATGAAAAAATACTTAAGGATTATTATGATAAAAAGGCATATGATGTTGTTATGTCGGGTTATTACGGCTTCAGAAACAACGGAGACGATGCTCTTCTTACCGCTATTATAAGAAACTTAAGGGAGCAGGAAAGCGGAATAAGAATCCTTGTTTTATCTGCACGCCCCAAAGCGACACAGCGTGAGTTTCTTATTGACTGTGCTAACCGTTTCAATCCTGTAAGTATGATAAGGGCATTTAAGAATTCCCGCCTTTTCTTAAGCGGCGGAGGAACTCTTATTCACGATGCCACCAGCTCTCATTCCCTCTATTATTATCTTACCACCATATGGCTGGCAAAGAAAATGGGAATGAAAATTATGATGTATGCAAACGGGTTCGGGCCGTTGAAGGAAAAAAACGTTGAGGCGGCAAAAAAGGTAACCGAAACCGTAGATTATATAACCTTGAGAGACGAGGTTTCTCTTGAGGAATTAAGGAAGCACGGAATAGTGAATCCCAATGCAGAGGTAACTGCCGATCCTGCCATTACCTTAAAGCCCGCAAGCCGCGGAACGATTGAACGTGCCATGAAGAATGAGGGGCTTTCTCCGGATGAAAAATATTTCGGAATAAGTGTAAGAAAATGGCAGAGGCTTGATCCCCTGTTTCCTCATAAGGTAGCGGCATATGCGGATATGATATACGAAAAATACGGTCTTAAAACCGTTCTTCTTCCTTTTAAGGAATCAGAGGATTTGGAGCTTTCCAAAGAAATTGCAGCTAAAATGAAAAATCCCTCTCATATAGTAAAATGCGGCTATCCGTCAGAAACTCTTATGGGAATTATTTCCCATTGCAGTATGCTTATGGGAATGAGGCTTCACTCACTCATTTATGCAACGGCAGTCACGGTTCCCGTAATCGGACTTGTTTACGATATCAAGGTCAGGGGATTTTTAAAATATATCAATCAGGAATTTATCGGAAATCCCGAGGATTTCGATTCGACTCTGATGGCGGAATATGCAGAGCATATTATGAGTAACAGAGAAGAAATAACAGAAAGGCTTTCTGAAAGCAACAGAGAGCTTATTATAAAGGCAAAGAGAAATGCAGTAATAGCAATCGGACTGCTGAATGGAGGAAAAAATGAAGATAATTGAAGGAGGCATAACAACACCCAAAGGCTTTAAAGCTGCAGGTGTGTGTGCAGGAATAAGAGGCAAGCATTCAAAAAACGATATGGCTATGGTAGTCTGTGAAGGCGGTGCCGTAACCGCAGGAATGTTTACTAAAAATAAGGTTAAGGCGGCTCCCGTTGTGAGGGATGCACGTCTTGTGGGCGAAAAGAAATTATGCAGAGCTATTCTTATAAACAGTGGAATTGCAAATGCCTGCACCGGTGAAGAGGGAATGGCAAACGCAGAGGAATGTGCAAGACTTGCCGGTTCTTCTTTGGGCTTTTCCTCCGATGAGGTTCTTGTATGCTCTACCGGGGTTATCGGAATGCAGCTTGAAATGGATATAATGAAAAAAGGTATTGAAGCTCTTTCGAAGCTCCCGAAGGAAGGAAGAGACTCAGACATTGCGGCGGCAACCGCAATTATGACCACAGATACCCGTAAAAAGGAAATCTGTGTGCAGACTGAAATTGACGGAAAAACCGTAACTGTTTCGGGAATGTGTAAGGGTTCGGGAATGATTCATCCAAACCTTGGAACCATGCTCGGATTTATTACCACCGATGCGGCAATATCGGTTGAGATGCTTGATAAGGCAATAAGAACCGCAGTTCCCAAAACCTTCAATATGGTTTCCATAGACGGAGATACCTCCACTAACGATACTGTTCTTCTGCTTGCAAGCGGATGTGCAGAAAACGAAAAAATCGAATCGGAAAACGAAGACTATGAAAAATTCCTTGAAGCGGTAACCTTCGCAGCTACATACCTTGCAAAAAGAATAGCCGAAGATGGCGAGGGTGCAACCAAGCTTCTTGAGGTAAATGTTAAAAATGCGGTAACCTATGATGATGCTGTTATTATTTCAAAGTCGGTTGCCTGCTCAAGTCTTACCAAATCTGCCGCCTTCGGATGCGATGCAAACTGGGGCAGAATTATTTGTGCAATGGGATATTCGGGCGGAAGCTTTAATCCCGATATCTGCGATATTTCAATTAAAAGCGAAAAGGGTGAAACTGCCCTTGTTATCAACGGAACCGGCGCAGGCTTTGATGAAGATAAGGCAACAGAAATCCTGTCTGCGGCGGAAATTGCAATCAATATAGACCTTAAAGAGGGAAATTCTTCTGCAACCGCATGGGGCTGTGATCTTACTTATGATTACGTTAAAATAAATGCGGATTACAGAAGCTAAATAAAAATAAAGGAAGGTAAAAACATGAACACAAATCTTAAAAAGAGATTGGTTGCTCTTTTGGTTTGTGCATTAATGCTTTTGAAGTTTACCTCCTTAGTTGCTTTCAGCGTTTCGACGAGTGTTAATACAAAGCTTTACTGGAGCATTACTCCGGATGGGAAATGGAGCGGAGAAGAAGGAGTTTTAAATCTGAAGCGTTTTCTCCGTGAGAAGAAATAACCGGATATTTCAAGGGTGGAAAATGCGGAGCTGTAAATTTTTACAGCTCCGTTTAGCTAATCGCTTAACGAATCTGCACGATGCCGTCTTTGAAAGACGCCGGTATAAATAAACAGAAGGGAGGATTGGAAATGGATTATGATATTAATATAGAACATATA
>JAZQFU010000057.1:0-3171 GCA_045539675.1 Clostridia bacterium
AGAAAGTTAGTTTAGGGAATTTGTTATTATTTACACGAAAGGGATTCCTGCTTGTTTTCAACGGTTCGGAGTTAACACATTTTTATCCCGAAAAAGAATTCAGAATAAGACCCGGTGCAACAATAAAAAGCATGATCAGGGATTTGAATATGTAGTTATTATATAGGCTTTTTATTAATACTTAAGAAAAACTGCAGAATCTTTAAAAAAGATTTTGCAGTTTATATATAAAATATGTTATAGCCAGTAAATCTGCACATCCGCCCGGAGACAGGTTTTTGGATATAAATAAATCATCGGTTTCAGCTGCTTTATTTATAATATTTCGGGATTCTGCAGAAGCTTTTGCAAGCTTTTTAGCTAATTTTGCACCCGAAGGCCCGCCCCGATGATAAAGATTAGTATCCTCCACCTCAGAAATGAGATGCAAAAGAGTGTAAACTCCGGCATCGTTGTAGCTTAGTCCTTGTTTAAGTGCATTGTTAAACGACGGCAGGCCAATTCTTTTAACTGATGAAAAGCCTGATGCCGCCTCGCCTCGAATTCCGGTCAGACCGTATCTTAGGTAAGCATTTTCTCCTGCGGTACAACCCTTTACTTTTAAAAAATCGCTGTCAACAGAAGTAGAAGAAATATGTGAGCATAATGTAAGGATATCGTTAATATCTGCAATTGGTGAATCAGCTTTCCAAAGATATCCGATTGCTCCGCAGAGGATTCCAAAGGAGTAAATTGCTCCTTTGTGTGTGTTTATTCCATTCGTTGCTTCATACATAATTTTTTCAGCTTTTATACCTTCTTCGCGCAGAGCATGAAAAAGTTTACAACTGTCTTTATCTGTATAATGCTGACCTAAGTCAACACAATTACGGAAGTAAGGAAAAAGTGCATTTGCGCTTGCGAGAAAAGTATTTTTATTCATATCAGTATGACTTCCGTTATTGCGGTTGTCAACCAAGCCGGGCTTTGGTGTTGTTTCAACCTCGTCGATAAGACTCTCAACTGCAAGTCTTCCGATTTTTTCTGCATCGGACTTTCTGAAGTAATCTGATATTATATCAGTAGTTTTCGCTTGAAGCTCATTTACGGGATGAAGTCTTCCTGCAGCGCACTTTCTTCCCGGAGCACCGCAGATTATGCAAGTTCTTGTATATTCTCTTTCTAATTTTTTTCCGTTTATATCTATTATGTCAATATCGAATAATCTTCCGAGATTATTTGCTTCTTCGATTTTTGTTGCCTTTATTTTTAAATCAGACGCATTTGCAGAGACGCAGAATAATGCTTCGCAGCCTGTGTTTTCATACTTGATTTTTTTATCAAGTAACAGCTTATTATCAACTGCATTTCCGATAAGGCGAAGGCCTTCATTGAAAGCACGTTCTATTAAAGGACTTGTTTTCAATGGTCCTGCTATATTCATGGTAAATGAAATAAGGGGGGCATTGTGTTCGGAAAGCATTTTCCTTTGCTCTCCGACACGTTTTTCGCGTGCATCAAGAATTTGTGTCAGAGTAACCTCCGGCATTCGCTTTCCTCCTTAAAGCATTGTAAGCTCTGATTGTTTTTTCTGCCTGTCATCAAGCATCTGAAGATTCTTTTCAGCATTATTTCCAACACAACCGACCAGCAGATAACGGCGGCTGAAACGGTCATAAATGAAATGATGTAAGAGATGGAAATCCTGAATCTGACCGGTATGTGAAACGTGTATTCTCGGACCGGTGCAGAAATGTTTTATTCCTCCAACGGAAATATGATTATTGTCCACGTACGTAACAGGTAAATTCTGGTTAATCATCTCATTTACCTTATTTTCCACTTCACAAATATCAAAGTCCGGTTTGGTTTCGGGAAAAGCAATAACGAATCCGTGTTTGACGTCATCGTGAATACATCTCGCCATATCTGCAGGAGGAATACATATCTCACATAAATCTTCTGCAGTATGAGCCATAAGACGGTATGGAAGAGAATTATAGACTTTATCACGAATTTCCTGAGGTTCAGGGCCGAAAAGTGTAGGTCGTGCGAGGAGAATCTGTTCACCGACTCCTATAAGAAGATTTGCATTATATCCCAGAAGAGGATAAATCAGATCAAAATGTTCAACTATTACCCGTTTTCCGTCGTGCAGAGCATCACTTATTGCATCTGCAAGAACGCTCATCTGCGTGAATGCGTTCTCGAAACGAATATCCACATGATATGTATGAGGGGAAAAGAATCCGGTGCCCTGTTCAAGCAGAGGCAGGGGGCGAACGTAAACGCCATCATCATCGTTAGTAAGTTCAAGACCGGGAAACATTCCTCTGAGTAAAGCACTTTTACCGGAGCCGGCTTCACCGATAACTCCGATAAGCTTGTCAAAGGGGGAGAGATAAAGCTGAGCAAGCTGCATACCAAGAGCATACATTCTCTGATGACCTCTCGGTGCAAAATAACTGCTCAGATTATGGTTTCTTTGTCTTTCCTGCATTTATAATCCATCCTTTCTATATTAATCCTTTTTCTTTGAGATAATCAAAAGTTGAATCGGGTATATAATCTCTCAGCGAGCTTATATCTTTTTTTTCAATCAATTTACGTACGTAACTTGCGCTTATGGGTTTGTTATTTTTTTCTATTCTTTGAATTTCCTTTACGTTTATTCCTTTTTCGGGCAGTATTTCTTTAAGTTTTTCGTTGTATTTATCGGTCAGAGGAGATAATGGTTCCGTTCCGATGTATCTTTCCGTAACGGAAAGCTTCGGCGCAAAATATTTAGCAAATATCTCAATATCCAGCAGGCAATGGATTTCCTCAGAATCATCACGGTTTTTAAGAAAATATGTGGGGAATGTTGCGGAAGATATAAGATAAGGGCCGGTTGAAAGCACAGTAACATTATCCAGATCGCAAGTGCCTCGGAGAACCATTTCAATTCTGTCGTTAAAAGAAAAATGGCTTTTATCTTCAGAAACAACAAAAACAAAAAGCTGCTCGCATTCCCGTGATGCTGTTTCAATCAGAAAACGGTGCCCCAGAGTGAACGGATTGCAATTCATAATTATTGCTCCGTTTTTTCGGCGGCCTGAAACTTCAGGAAGCTTGTTAACGAAGTCTGCAATTCCGTTTGCACGGTTTTCCATAAGAAGTATTTCATCTGTATGTGCAACCGGATAAAAGAAC
>JAZQFU010000058.1:0-16858 GCA_045539675.1 Clostridia bacterium
CCTTCAATTCCCATATCTTCTTCGCGGTTTATATATACAACATCTGTCCATTCATGAAGAATAAATTCGTTGTTGATAATATTAAAAGCACCGTGATAGTTTGTGTCTGCCTTTTCGAAGTGAATTATTGCCGTGTCCGTAGAAATTCTTTCCCCCAGGGAAAAGGCTATGATTTTACCATCCACCACGATTGCTCCGCCCTTTAATCCGAGTGCTGTAAAATTGTTAAGTGCTTTCTCACATGCTGAAGAGTCATGTGCTCCTTCTGAACCATCAAGACATTTTCTTTCGCACCATTCCTTTGAAACTCTGATGCATTCGGAAATATTATCTTCACCAAGCCTTATATATGAATAATCATATGTGTTTTTGAATTTGTTAAGATGATTCTTTTTTGAATGCAGCTTTTTACCTGATAAGCTTGCAAGTGATTCGGAAAGATAAATGTAATTATCACCGTCTCTGTTTCTTGAATAATTAAACCTTCCGGGAAAAAGGTCTTGCAATATCGCAGCTTGTTCGGAAGAAATATTCTGGAAGCTTAAGGGAAGGTGATTTTGTTCTATCAATGATACGGTTTTTTCAATTTCTTTTTTATCGGTTGCCGGAAGAAAAAAACGCTCTTTTTTATCGGTTTTATTGTAAAACTTAAGGAGCGGAGTGCCTTCAACCACCACAAATTCATAATTTACTGTTTCTTTCCAGCAAAAAAGCGTAACAAAAGATGTGTATCCCGATATGTTTGGATACACTTTATAGTATTCATCAAAAAATGCTTTGTCTTCAATTCTTATGGGATGGAATTCAATCGGCATAGATATTTTCCTTTACTGTACGGCAGATTTCATTATGAATGTCTTCAATAGAGCGTAAAGCTCCGTTGCGGACACAGTCGACGGTAATAAATCCGTAGTTGTCAGCTATGAATCTGGCGTTTTCATATGTTTTTATGAGATATTCTTTATCGTTTTCATGAATATCCAGGGCTTCTTCGCCCGTAAATTTGTTTTTACGTTTTGCCATTAGCTCGAAGCTTATTTCGGGCTTGACGTCAAGAAAAATTTTAAGATCGGGGACAGGTAATCCCAGCTTTTTATATTCAAAATCGCAAACCCACTCACAGAAGGCCTGCTTATCATTTGCATCAGTTAATTTTGAAGCCTGATAAATCATATTTGCTGTCACGTATCTGTCGGCTATTATGATATAATCATCCTGATATTTTCTTTCCCATTTGGTTTTATAGGAAGCAAAACGGTCAACTGCAAAAAAAGTTGATGCAGCATAAGGATTAACGGAGCCGGCATCCTTCCCGAAATCACCGTTAAGATACATTTTAACGGGCGCTGATGAAGCACTTTCGTAATCGGGAAATTCAATTTTTATGACTTTATCGTTTAAAGAGGTCATATATTTATAAAGCAGCTCTGTTTGCGTCTGCTTTCCTGAAGCATCTACACCTTCTATAACAATCAGCTTACCCATACTACACCTCTTTTTTTCTGATTCTGTATTTTAACACGGCAAGTCCGAATTTCGGTAATGCCATCATACGCCCGATACGTGAAGGATTCTTAATAAGTCTGTATAACCATTCGATATTTAGTTTTATGAATAAATCGGGAGCTCTTTTTGCTGTATTGGCAAGAACATCAAGGGTTCCGCCGACTCCCATCATTACTTTGCAATTGAGCTTGTCTTTGTTTTCGTGCATCCATTTTTCCTGCTTTGGTGCGCCAAGACAAACGAAAAGAAAATCCGGAGCTGTTGAGTTTATTTTTTCAAGTATTGCGGAAGAATCGTTGAAATACCCGTTTTGTTTTCCGACAATATTGATTTGCGGATATTTCTTAAGAATGTTTTCTGCCGCAAGTTCGGCAACTCCCTCTTTGCCACCGAAAAGAAACAGCTTCAGTTTGTTATCATTCATAAAAGGGAATAGATTGCAGGCAAGATCAAAGCCCGGAACTCTTTCAGGCATGGGATCACTTAATATTTTTGATGCATATACAACACCGATTCCGTCGGGTGTGTTAAGATCGGAGGAATTAAGAATGTTACGGAATTCGGAGTCGTTTTTTGCAGCATATATAATTTCTGAATTGGGGGTAAATACGAGCGAAGGGCGGTTAAGGGTTAATAGTCTCTTAACCTCTTCAACCGCCTCTTGCATGGTAAGATTATTTATGTTTACCCCGAGAATATCGGTTTTACGCATAATAACTAACCTTTCTTACTCAAGAATAAATTCACCAAAGGATTTGGATACGTGGAAATCCGGATTTTCGCTGTCAATTGGGAATGCGCTGAGATAATGCTCAGGGTTAAGTCCGCATTTTTGCAGATTACCCTTCATCGTGCGTTTGTCTATTTTATCAAAGTATTTTTCCATAAAGGAATAGGGAAGCGTGGCGAAAACCTCAAAACCGTCATCTTTTATATCCGTTTCAATCTTAAAGACGGAATAATCAATATCTCTGATTCTTATTCTGTCTCTTCCGGCGCCGTATCCGATAAGTATGTATCCTTCAGCATTTATTTCCATATTAAAATAGTATGGAGAGGTAACATCGGGGGATATAAAAAGCTCAACGCAGCTATCCTTATAAACATCACCGTTGTGCTCTCTGGTATTAACAGTTACCGGATGCTCGTCAGAAATAAACTTAACGCATATTCCGTCGGGGGTATGAAGCAATTTCGCTTCAGTTCTGAATCCGTCATAGAATTGAGACCAGTTGTTTTTATCAATATAAACTGATTCGGCTTTGCTCCATTCTTCGGATTTAAGAGAAAGTGACGAATCGGTATGCTTTATTTTGTAAGAGTACATTTTTCTTCATTCCTTTACGGTTTTAATATAGTTGATTATGATTTCGGCGCATTTTTCTGTTCCGATTTCCGAGTTGATGCATAAATCGTAGTTAAGCTGGTCTCCCCAGCGCTTGTTGGTAAAGAATTCATAATAGTTGCTTCTCAGTTTATCTGTTTTCTTAACGGTTTCAAGAGCTTCTTTTTCGGATAAACCGTTGATTTTCGCAATTCGTTTTACTCTTTCGGATCTGTCGGCATAAATAAATACGCGGATAACACCGGGGCAGTCACGTAAAATATCGTCAGCACATCTTCCGATTATGACGGCAGATTCGTTTTCTGCAATCTTTTTTATAATTCCGGCCTGTATCGAATACACCTTATCATTCATGGAGAGATTATTATATTGAACCGGAGCTGAATAAGCGGGAAAACCGTGCGTAACGATTGAATATAAAAAGCTGTTCACAGGTTTTTCGTCAGCTTCAGCAAGAACCTCTTCGCTTATTCCGCTTTCAACAACTGCTCTTTTTATCAGCTCTTTATCGTAATAATTATATCCGAGCTTATCGGCAACAAGCTTTCCTATTTCACTTCCGCCGCTTCCGAACATACGACCTACGGTAATTACAGTATTATTCATACATAACCTCCATTATTGTTTATTTACTGTTATATTATACAATATCTGGTATATTTAGTCAATGAAATAATAAATTTTTTTAAGATTTTTTACTTCTGCCGTACGGTAATATAATATTCAATATAAAAAGTGTATTATGTGTTCGAGAATATAAACTACAGAATGCGTATTTTGTTTCTGCGATAAAAAATAAAATATATTTAACCATTATTGTTAAAAAAATGGTCGGAAATTGCCCGAAAAAAGTGTGAACAACACAAATATTAAATTTTACCGAAAAAAGTTTGACTTATTCTTAACAATGTAGTATAATTTATTTATTATAATTTTGAAAGGGGTACTATTTAATGGAAAGAGTTTTTAATTTTTCGGCAGGTCCTTCTTCCTTGCCGCTGGAAGTACTTGAAAAAGCAGCTTCTGAAATGACATGCTTCGGAACAAGCGGTATGTCGGTTATGGAGATGAGTCACCGATCTAAGGATTATGAAGAGATTATCGGAGAAACAAAAGCTTTGTTCTATGAATTAATGGATATTCCTGAAGATTATGAAGTTCTTTTTCTCCAGGGCGGTGCATCATTGCAGTTTGCTATGATTCCTCTGAATCTTTTCTCTGATGCTAAAAAAGCTGACTATGTTGTAACAGGTCAGTTTGCTAAAAAAGCAGCAAGTGAAGCAAAGAAATTCGGTAACGTAAATATCGTTGCGTCCAGCGAAGACAGAACTTTTGCATATATTCCCAAGCTTACTGCAGAAGACTTCAGCAAGGATGCGGATTTTGCGCATATAACCTTCAATAATACCATTTTCGGAACAAGATACAATTACGTTCCCGATACAGGCTCAGTTCCTCTGTGTGCAGATATTTCATCATGCATTCTCTCCGAAAAGATGGATGTTTCCAAATTCGGTCTTCTTTATGCCGGAGCGCAGAAGAATCTCGGACCCGCAGGCCTTACTGTTGTTATAATAAGAAAAGATCTTATAAAAGATCCTCTCTCTATAACACCTTCTATGCTCACTTATAAGATTCATGCTGATAATGATTCAATGTACAATACTCCTCCTACATACAGTATTTATACCTGCGGACTCGTTCTCAAATGGATAAAGAAAATGGGCGGAGTGGAAGTTCTTGAAAAGCTCAATAAAGAAAAATCTGCAATTCTCTATGACTTTATCGATAATTCTTCTGTTTTCAAAGGTGCAGCAGATAAAGAAGACAGATCAATTATGAATGCAACTTTTGTTACAGACTCCGATGAGCTTAATGCAAAATTCGTTAAGGAAGCAAAAGAGAACGGTCTTGTTAACCTTAAAGGGCACAGAAGTGTAGGCGGTATGAGAGCAAGTATATATAATGCTATGCCTTATGACGGAGTTAAGAAGCTCGTTGAATTTATGAAGAAATTTGAAATGGAAAATAAATAATAAGGTGATTCAGATGTATAATATTTTAACTTTAAATAAGATTTCCGAAGAAGGTCTTAAGCATTTTGATTCTGCAAAATATGCTGTTTCGGATAATATTGAAAACCCTGAGGCGATTCTTTTAAGAAGCTTTTCGATGCACGAATATGAAGCACCCGAAAGCCTTCTTGCCGTAGGAAGAGCCGGTGCCGGAGTAAACAATATTCCCATAGATGACTATGCTAAGAAGGGTATCGTTGTGTTTAATACTCCCGGTGCCAATGCGAATGCCGTTAAAGAGCTTGTTATTGCAGGTCTTCTTCTTGCTTCAAGAGATATTATCGGCGGTGCTAAATGGGTTGAAACCATTGAATCCGATACTGTTGCAAAGGATGTTGAAAAAGGCAAAAAGGCCTTTATCGGTCCTGAAGTTCACGGAAAAACTCTCGGCGTTATCGGTCTTGGCGCTATTGGTGTAAGAGTTGCAAATACAGCTCTTCATCTCGGAATGCATGTTGTGGGTTATGACCCGTTCCTTTCGGTTGACGCTGCATGGGGTCTTTCAAGACATGTTGAAAAGGCAGACAGTATAAATGCAATTTTCGAAAAATGCGATTATATCACTCTGCATCTTCCCTATAACAAGAATACTGCTCAGATGATAAACGGTGATGCTTTTGCATCTATGAAGGACGGAGTTCGTCTTCTCAATTTCTCCAGAGGAGAGCTTGTTGATATTGAAGCGCTGAAAGCAGCTATCGATAGCGGAAAAGTGGCGAAATACGTGTGCGATTTCCCCAGCAATGAGCTTAAGGTATATAAGAATGTTATTATGATTCCTCATCTTGGTGCATCAACACCTGAATCTGAAGATAACTGTGCTTCCATGGCTGCAAAGGAAATTATAGAGTATCTCGAAAACGGAAATATTATCAATTCTGTTAATTATCCTGCAGTTTCAGCGCCTAAAAACACAAAGGTTAGAATAGCAGTAATTCACGATAACATTCCCAATGTTATCAGCAGTCTTTCAAATTGTGTTGCCAAGCTTGGAATAAACATTGAAAATCTTCTTAACAGTGCCAAAGGTGAAAACGCATATACTATCATTGATGTTAATACCGATGTTGAGCTTTCCGTTAAAGAAGAAATGGAAAAAATCGAAGGCGTAAGACGCGTAAGAATAATATAATAATGAACAGGGAAATTGAAAGAAAATTCCTTGCAGACGGTTTTGACACTACCCTTGCTTATGATAAATCAGACATACGGCAAGGGTATGTCTATTCTGCGGAGGGAAAAGTTATCAGAGTAAGAACTCGCGACAATAAAGGTTATATAACGTTAAAATACAGAATTTCAAAGCTTTCACGTGCGGAATTTGAATATGAGATTCCATATGCGGATGCAGTTGATATTCTGGATAATATGTGCGAAGGAAGAGTTCTTGAAAAAACCAGATATCTTTATAACTATAAGTCGCATATCTGGGAAATCGATGTATTTAAGGGAAAGAATAAAGGGATTATTCTTGCTGAAATTGAGCTTGAATCCGAGAAGGATGAATTTGAAAAACCTTCATTTATCGGAAGAGAAGTAACCTCTGATGCAAGCTACTCAAATCATATACTTGCCGAAAGGAATAACTGCCAATGAAAAAGATTTTAATTGCTTTATTTATTGTGTCTATGCTGTTTACAGGATGCGGAACCGAACCGGTAGAGGAAAAAAAAGAAGAACCGGCTGTATCGGAAAAAGTAGAAGAAAATGTTAATAAAATTAAAGAAGAATCGTCAGACAGACCGATTGCAGTTATGATAGATAACGACGGAAATGATTCGAGACCTCATGCAGGACTTGAAGAGGCATATCTTCTTTACGAAATGTATGTTGAAGGAAATGCAACCAGAATAATGGCTTTGTTCAAGGATGTCAATACGGCAAAAATCGGGCCCGTACGTTCTTCCAGACATTATTTCCTCGATTACGCACTTGAAAATGATGCCATATATGTGCATTTCGGTTGGAGCCCGCAGGCGCAGAGAGATATTCCTGCTCTCGGGGTAAAAAACATTAACGGCGTTCTTGGTGGGGACGGAAGTATTTTCTGGAGAGAAAGAAAATATGCCGGAGATTATCACAGTGCCTATACGAGTATAAAAAATATCGAGGAATACGCATCAAACACCAAAAAGTATTCTCTTGAAACTGAAAACGTAAATCATAAAAGCATGGAGCTCGATCTTGACCCTGAGGGTGAGGAACTGAAAAAGATTTCTTTCCCGTATGCGGGCTTTTATACAGCAAGTTATGAGTATGACGAAGCATCTGATACATATAAAAGATATATTAACGGTGCCGGTCATATAACCCAGGGAAATGTTCACCTTGCCGCTAAAAATATTATTGTTCAGAAAACCTATAATTCAGGGATTTCAGGAGATGACAAAGGGCGTCAGAACCTGAATACAACCGGCAGCGGAGAGGGATACTATATAACAAGAGGAAGAGTTCGCAATATAACATGGGAAAAGAACTCCAGAAGCGGCAAAACAGTATACAAGTATGAAAATGGCGATGAAGTTATCTTAAATCCCGGGCAGACCTGGATTCAGATAGTTCCTCCTTCAATGAATTTAGGATTCTGATATGAAAAGTATTAAGTTTATAGTATCTGTATGGATATGTAAAATATTTATTTTTATAAGCAAACTTACCGGAGCAGGCGGTTCGTCAGCTCCGGGTAAGTTTGCTTTACGTTTTTTTCCGCAGGCTTTAAGTATTGCAGCAGGGAAATTAAGCGGTAAAATAATTGTTACTTGCGGAACAAACGGAAAAACAACTTCGAATAATATAATTAACAGCATAATTTCCCATAGCGGAAGAATTACGGTATGTAATTTATCAGGCGCGAATATGTTACCGGGAATTGCAACTTCATTCCTGCAGCGATTTAATATATTCGGCAAAACAAAGGCAACGGATGCAGTTCTTGAGATAGATGAGGCATCAACTGTACGTGTTTTTGATCATTTTGCTCCTGATGTTGTACATGTTACCAATCTGTTCAGAGATCAGCTTGACCGATACGGAGAGATAGATGCTACTGCGGATTTGATTATTAAGGCTCTTGCAAAAGCGCCGGAGGCTCTGCTTGTTATTAACGGCGATGATCCGATATGTGAAATGATTTCACGAAAAAGCGGGAATAAGACTGTTGCCTACGGTATTTCCGAAAACTGCGGATTCGCATCTGATGATGTTAAAGAGGGCAGGTTTTGCCGTTTTTGCGGAAATGAGCTTGAATACGAATACTACCATTATAATCAGCTGGGAAATTATAAGTGTAACGGCTGTAACTTCGGAAGACCTGATATCAAATATTCGGCAACCGAAACAGATGCCGGCAACGGTATCAAGTTTGTAATCAATAATGAATTTCAGATTAAAACAACATACAGAGGCTTTTATAATATATACAATATTCTGGGAGCTTATTCGGTGTGCAGCGAATGCGGAGTAGATGTGAGTTCCTTTAACGATGTTCTTTCACTTCTTGCTCCTCAGCCCGGGAGAATGGAAGAATTTAATATTGGCAAAAAGGTTATCCTTAATCTTTCCAAAAATCCTGCCGGCTTTAATCAGGGAATTCAGACAGTTGTTTCCGACGAATCATCAAAGGATGTTATTATCGGCGTTAATGATAATCTTTCCGACGGTATTGATGTGTCGTGGCTCTGGGATATTAATTTTGAAGCCTTTGAAAACAATAACGTTAAAACGGTCGGTGTTATCGGGCTCAGAAGGGATGAAATTGCCCTGAGAATGAAATACGCAGAAACGGATAGCCGGGTTGTTGTGTTTGAAGAAGCTGAAAAGGCTATAAGAGAGCTTCTGAAATCTGACTCAGAAACACTATATATTCTCGTAAACTATACAGTGGTATTCGGAGTGCAGAAGCTTTTAAAAGAAATGGAAAAAGAATATCTTAAAAGCGAGGCAAAAAAATGAAAATAACAGTAATTAATATGTATCCGGAATTGCTTAATTTATATAGTGATTCAGGTAATATTCTTGCCTTGAAAAAAAGATGTCAATGGCGTGGAATTGATATAGAGATTATAAATATAAACGGCGATGAAAAGCCTGATTTTACGATAGCAGATATCGTTTTTATAGGCGGCGGTTCAGATAAAGATGTTATCGCCGTTGCTGATAAAATCAGAAATTTTAAAAATGAACTGATGAGTTACGCTGAAAGCTACGGAGTGATTCTCGGAATATGCGGAGGCTATCAGCTTTTGGGCAATTACTTTGAAAACGGTAACGAAAGAATATCCGCTCTCGGTTTGCTTGATATTTATACCGTCAGCTGTAGCGAGAGAATAGTTTCCAATGTTATATTGGAAAGCGAGTTCGGAAAGATAACCGGTTTTGAAAATCATAAAGGAAAAACCTATACAGGTTCATATAAACCGTTGGGAAAGGTTATATACGGTAAAGGTAATAACGGAGAAGACGGAAATGAAGGTGTGATTGAAAAGAATATTTTCGGCACATATCTTCACGGACCGTTGCTCCCCAAAAATCCCCGTTTATGCGACGAGCTTTTAAAACGTGCTCTTGAGAGAAAATACAATAAGGAAATCATTCCGGATGAACTTGATAATTCCATTGAAGAGAGAGCTGAAGAATACATTTTAAACAGGTTTTTAAAAGGTTGATATTATGTATTTCAAAGATATAATAGGTCATGAAAAAATAGTTGAAAACTTAATTAGCCTCACATCTTCAGGTAAGGCAGGACATGCATATATTTTTTCAGGTCCTGAAGGTGTAGGGAAGAAACGGACGGCTTCTGCCTTTGCTTCGGCTTTATTGTGTTCGGATTTTAAGGAAGACAGCTGCGGTAAATGTAAGAACTGCCATCTTACTTTCGGAAATGCGCATCCGGATTTTAAAATTGTGGATTATTCTGCAGATAAAGACGGCAAAACAAGAGCATCTATTCCGGTAGATGCGATGAGAGAATTTAAAAATGAAGTTTATCTTAAACCTTTTTTATCCGAAAGAAAGATATATATTCTTGAAAACTGCGAGAAACTTACTGTTGAAGCGCAGAATGCATTGCTTAAAATATTTGAGGAGCCTCCGACTTACGTTACGGTTATTCTTATTTGCAACAATCTTTCAAAGATACTTTCTACTATCATATCGAGAGCTGTTCTTATAAATTTTTCATATCTTTCGTCGGAAAATGTTGAAATTTTCTTAGAAAAATATTATAATGAAACAGATAACAAAAAAATTCATGCAAGAATATGCGGTGGCAGCATATCAAGACTGATAGCGAATATTGAAAACCCCGAAAGCCTGAACTTCAGAAATAAAGTCCTGGATGCTTTTTCAGAACTTTGTCTTTCAACCAGGCCAACTGCAGTCAACAGTCTTCTTTCGGTCTTCTTTGATAATAAAGAAAAGAAAAATGAGATTATAGAGATTCTTTCAATGATAATCTTTGACTGTGCTCTGTATAAAACCGGGAATAAATCAGCTATTATAAATACAGACAGAACAGACGTGATTACTGATATATCAAGAAATATCAGTATAGGAGCGATTCATAAAGCGGAAGAGGTTATATCTAAGCTTAACAGACTTCTTCTTTCGAACGTAAATTATAAACTTGCTGTTACGGAATCGGTCATAAGTCTCAAGGAGGAAATGTATGATTGAAATAATCGGAGTTAAATTTAAAAGAAGCGGAAAGGTTTATTATTTTGATCCTGCGGGTGTCATTGCCAATGTGGGAGACGGTGTTATAGTCGAAACTGCGAGAGGCGTAGAAATGGGAACTGTTTCTATTGCAAACAAAGAGGTTGAAGATAACAAAATTGTTCATCCCCTGAAGCCGGTGATGAGACTTGCAACGGAAAAGGATTTCGCTCAGTATGAGGAAAATGATAAAAAGGCAAAACAGGCGATTACAGAATGCGAAAAGCTTGTGAAAAAACATAAGCTTGAAATGATGCTTGTAGATGCTGAATACACCTTTGACAGAGGTAAAATTCTGTTTTATTTTATAGCTGACGGTCGTATTGACTTCAGAGAGCTTGTTAAAGATCTTGCAGCTGTTTTCAAAACGAGAATTGAATTAAGACAAATCGGGGTACGTGATGAAGCAAAAATGCTTAAGGGAATCGGAGTTTGCGGGCGACAGTTTTGCTGCTCGACCTTCCTTGATGATTTTCAGCCCGTATCCATAAAAATGGCAAAGGATCAGAATCTTTCTCTTAATTCCACTAAGAATTCCGGCGGTTGCGGAAGACTTATGTGTTGTCTTAATTTTGAGCAGCAATGCTATGAAGAACTATGGAAGGTTACACCCAGACCAAAGTCGTACGTTAAAACTCCTAACGGAAACGGAACAGTTCTTGATGTCAGTATCCTCAAAGGAACATTAAGAGTTGTTATGGAGCAGACCAATGCTGATCAGACCTTCAATGTAAATGAAATCAAGGTTCTTAAAAAAGGAGATGATTCGTCACAGGATGAGGCTTTGAAGGAGCTGGAAAAACTTCAGGATTAACGGATCTCTGACTGTTATTCGCCGGAGTGTTATAGCGAGGGTTTGTTGACCTTCCGAAAGCTAAATAAAAAATATACTTGAAATTCTAACCATTATATGTTATAATACATTTCAGCAAGGAGGTGCTAAGAGATGGCTTTTAAAATCAATGATAGCTGTATAGCTTGCGGTGCATGTGCAGGAGCTTGTCCTGTTGAATGTATCAGCGAAGGAGATATCTACGTAATTGATGCAGATCAGTGCATAGATTGCGGATCATGCGCAAGCGTATGTCCCGTAGAAGCTCCTCAGCAGGCTTAATATTGCCGGTTAAGAGAAGAGGGGACTGTTCCCTTGGCGGTTTCTGCGCCTTAGGAACAGTCCCTTTGAGCATTTAAGGGGCAGGTGAAACTATGCTTAAAGAAAACGAAAGAATTGATATACTTACAACGGACGGATTAAAGATTATACAAAACGAAAAAGAGTTTATGTATGGTACCGATGCAGTTGCTCTTGCAGAGTTTTCTTCGGTAAGAAAAGATTCCGTTGTTCTTGATTTATGTACCGGGAGCGGAATTATTCCTTTGCTCGTGTATTCAAAAAGAAACCCTTTGTCTGTAACCGGAATTGAATATTTTGAAAAGGTTGCAGATATGGCAAGGCGCAGTATAGAGCTTAATTGTCTGAAGGGCAGTATCAGAATTGTTACGGGTGATGTGAAGGAAATAAAACATCTTTTTTCCCCGGAAAGCTTCAGTTACATAACCGCTAATCCGCCATATATGCTTGCCGATACGGGTTTGCTTAATAATAATGATTATAAAACTGCCGCCAGACACGAAACCCTTTGTACTCTTGAAGATGTCATCTCAGCTGCAGCTTATGCGTTGAAATATGGCGGAAAATTTGCAATGGTTCACAGATGTGAACGTATGACGGATGTATTTGCGTTGATGCGTAAATATAAGCTTGAACCCAAAAGATTTACTTATGTTTATTCGGATTTGAATTTACCACCAAAGATTTTTCTTATAGAGGGAAAGAAAGGAGCGGCATCGGGGCTTTCTTTTGAACCACCGGTATGCCTTAAGGAATAATATGAGCGGAAAACTCTATATTTGCGCAACTCCTATCGGAAATCTTTCTGATATTACAATAAGGACTCTTGATGTTTTGAAGGAGGTTGATATTATTGCGGCAGAAGATACCCGAAGAACTATGAAGCTGCTCAATGCTTATGAGATTAAAAAGCCGGTAACAAGCTATTACGAGCACAATAAGGCATTTAAAAGCGATAAGCTTATTTCTTTGCTTGAGGAAGGTAAGAATCTTGCACTTGTATCTGATGCGGGTACTCCTCTTATATCGGATCCCGGAGATATGCTTGTTTCAAAGTGTATTGAAAGAGGTATTGAAGTCGAAAGTCTTCCCGGACCGTGTGCTGCAATATGTGCTATGACTTTATCGGGACTTGATAGCAGAAGGTTTTATTTTTACGGCTTTCTTCCCGCAGCAAAAAATGAAAAAAGGAAAGAGCTGGAAAAGCTTTCCGCGTTTACAGATACCATTATTTTTTATGAAGCACCGCATAAGCTGAAAGCAACACTTTCTGCCATGCTTGATACAATGGGGAACCGTCGGATAACAATACACCGTGAGCTTACAAAAAAGTTCGAAGAGAATATAAGAGTTACTCTTGAAGAAGCCAATGCAATATATGAAGAAAATGAGCCGAGAGGCGAGTATGTTCTGATTCTTGAAGGGGCAGATGAAGAGCTTTCGAAAACTTCTTACGATGATATTCCCATTGAAGAGCACGTCTTGAGTCTGATTGAAAAAGGTCTTGATAAAAAACAGGCTATAAAAAAATGTGCGGAGCTGAGAAATATACCAAAACGAGAGGTATATAATATAATCAACAGAGAATAGAGGGATTTTAATGAAAAGAATATTAATGGGGTTACTTATAATAATAACGTTATTATGCTCTTGCAAGGGCACCGAGGAAGCAATTTCATATGAAGGAAGTCTGTCATGTAAGCTTACTGTTAAATGTGATACTGTGCTCGGGAATATTGATAAACTGAATAAAGACAAAGCAGAGCTTATTCCTGAGAATGGAATACTGCTTGAAGATGAAGAGGTTTTATTTGAAGATGGGGCAAGTGTTTTCGATATTCTTACCGTTGCCTGCCGAAAGAATAAAATTATAGTGAACACAAAGAAAAACACAGGTTCGGGAACGGTGTATATTGAAGGGATAAATAATCTCATATACGGAGATTGCGGAGAGCTTTCGGGCTGGATGTTTTTCGTGAACGGTAAATCTGCAGAGGAAGCGGCAGATAAGGTTATTGTAAAAGACGGAGATATAATAGAATGGCTTTATACCTGTGATATGGGCAATGATTTATAAAGTCTGTCTTTCAATTCGTTTACGGCAGAAACAATTCCTTTTATCATGTTAGCTCTGTATTCAGGAGTATTAAGTAATTTTTCTTCAGAACGGTTTGAGAGAAATCCGCATTCGATAAGAACTGCAGGAGAATCGATGTTTTTCATAATATATATGGAGTTGTATGCTTCCTTTATAAATCTTTCATTTTGCGGGTCGGCATGCTTTTTTAAACTTTCTCTGAGAAGGAGCGCAAATTCCTTACTTTGAGGATTTTTGACTGAATAAAAAATTTGCGAACCCTTTGAAGCAGCATCAGTAAAAGAATTCATATGAATGCTCAGGAATAATGCATTCGGATTTTCATTGCCGATTTTCAGCCGATACTTTGTATCGGCTTTTTTTATATTTTTGCCTTCGCCGTGAAGAGTATCATCTTTTCTTGTCATTATTACGGTATAACCGGCATTTTTCAATGATTTTTCCAGTTCTTTAGCCATTTTCAGATTAAGTTCCTTTTCATAGCTTCCGCCTTTTCCGACTGCACCACCGTCTATACCGCCATGACCTGCATCTATAATGACTGTTTTTCCGTCGAATGAACAGTTGCTCTCTGAATTGAGGCTGGCATAGGAAAATATGAAAGAAAGCGCAAGAAGGAGAAAAATACAATATGTAATCACAGTTTTCTTTTTTATGATTAAAAACAAAATTACCACCTCGTCAAAATATATGTTAAAATTAAAAAAATAATACTTATATGCGTAAAAAATAAAATTAAACATTGATTTCTTTGTAAATAAATGATATACTTAATCAGGATATAATTTAATGGAGGTATGTTATTATGGCATATGTTAATATGAACGTTAAAGATGTTGCAAGATTTTGTGAAGATGTATTCACAAAAAAAGGCTTCACAGCTTCCGAAAGCAAAACAATAGTTGACGTTCTTACTACAGCGGACTTATACGGTATCGAATCTCACGGTGTTCAGAGACTTATTCGTTATTTTAAAGCGATGGAAGAAGGTTCAATTGATCCCGAAGCAAAGCCCGAGCTTATTCATTCTACAAAGATTTCTGCAGTTTACGATGCGCCCAGAACTATGGGTCAGGTAGTTGCAAAAATGGGTATGGAAAAAGCTATTGAAATGGCTAAAGAGCACGGTTTTGGTGCAGTATGTGTAAGAGGCTCCAATCACTACGGTATTGCAGGTTATTATACTAAAATGGCAGCAGATGCTGATATGCTCGGAATCTGTATGACCAATACCGAAGCAATTGCTATTCCTACATACGGAAAAAAAGCAATGCTTGGAACAAGCCCTATCGCTGTTGCATTCCCTGCAGATCCCGTTGATTTCTGGTATGATGTTGCTACAACAGTTGTAACCAGAGGAAAGCTGGAAGTTTATAATAAAAAAGAAGCTCCGCTTCCTCAGGGCTGGGCTGCAGATGAGAACGGTCAGGACTGTGACGATGCAAGCCGTGTTCTTAAAAACATTATCGGAAAACTCGGCGGAGGAATTTTCCCGTTGGGAGGCTGTGATGAATTAACAGGTTCACATAAAGGCTATGGTCTTGGAATTATTGTTGAACTGTTTACTTCGATTTTTGCAGGCGGAACAACTTCCCCTCACGTTAAAAACAGCGGTAATGCAGATACTTCTTTCTGCTTCTGGGCAGTAGATTACGGTATTTTCGGTGATAAGAAGGAAATCAAGGCGCGTATGTCCAAGCTTCTTCAGGAGCTTCGTGAAAGCCCCAAGGCTGACGGATGCGACAGAATTTATACTCACGGTGAAAAAGAAGTTGAATCTAAGGCAGATAAGCTTGAAAACGGTATTCCTGTTAATGAGAAAACAGTAGCAGAAATGAAGATGATAGGCGAAACAGTAGGTCTTAATTTCAGCGATTATTTCAATATGTAAATATTATAAACGGAAATGTGTAAGCATTTCCGTTTTTGGTGTTGGGGGTATTCGAATGTACCTGAATATACATATTTCGGATATTACCCAATGGCTGTATAGGAGAATGGAATGTTAAAGAGACTTTTTAATGCTGTCAGGCTTTATATTTTCAAAATAAACATCTATATTTTCCCCGATAAAAGAGAATCGGTTGAAGCAACTGAAAAAGAATTTGTTCCGCAAGGTGAACAAAGCGGAAAAAGCGGAGCGATGTTTATCAGAAGCGGATTTTCTTCGGAAGACGAATGTTTTAATAAAAGAAATGTTCTTCTGGGTGTTTTCAGAAATGTATCACAGTTTGAGGTATGCATTTCAAATAACTTTTATTATATTCCTTATGACCTGATTGAAGGCAGTGAAGAATTATTGGAATATGTTGCTTTGTATCAGTCCAGAAATCTTTTCGGATATGATGCAGGTGTGAGATATTTCGGCAAAATAACGTCATATGAAATTATTCCGAGAGAAGATATAGAAGAAATAAGTTCTGAAAATGAAGGGCTTTATTGCAGATTTAATGTTGATAAATGGATAGAGCTTGATAATATTATATATCCGCGTGAAATAGGTTTTATCCGTGAGTATACAACTATGTTTCTTCTGAAAAACAGCAGAGAGGTTCCTCAGTTATTAATCAGCAGTATGACTGAATTTAAGCTTTATAATGCGGTTTCAATGGCTGTTGAATACCGTCAGAAAGTTAGTTTAGGGAATTTGTTATTATTTACACGAAAGGGATTCCTGCTTGTTTTCAACGGTTCGGAGTTAACACATTTTTATCCCGAAAAAGAATTCAGAATAAGACCCGGCGCAACAATAAAAAGCATGATCAGGGATTTAAATATGTAGTTATTATATAAGTTTTTTATTAATACTTAAGAAAAACTGCAAAATCTTTTTTAAAGATTTTGCAGTTTCAGACTGTCGAAGAACCCGACTTTGCATCAAGCAAAAACCGGGTTCTTCTTCGTATTTATGAAATTCACGAAAAAAACGAGTAATTTAGAAGGAGTATTATTCCTCTTCCATTTCCATTTTGCAAGCTTTTTAAGAT
>JAZQFU010000059.1:0-3926 GCA_045539675.1 Clostridia bacterium
GCTGAATAGATTTAACTCTGTTAAATCTATTCTACCACATCTTCCCCACTCTTTCAATATCATTTTCCAAGGTAACAAAAAAAGCCCTGCGGTTTTTCGCAGGGCTTATATATGACTTATTATTAGTCAGTAGTAAAGGGAACGAGAGCGATAATTCTTGCTCTTTTGATTGCTGTGGTCAGCTTACGCTGATGCATAGCACAAGTTCCTGTTACTCTTCTGGGAAGGATTTTGCCTTTTTCAGAAATAAACTTTCTTAATCTTACAACATCCTTGTAGTCTATAGTTGCAGCTTTATCAGCACAGAAAGCACATACCTTTCTCTTTGCTCTTCTGGGCTTGAAGCTTTTTGCCATTTCAGACATGATTAACACCTCCATATAAAATTTACGACTTTAAGTCAGGTTACTTTTAGAAGGGCAGACTGTCGTCATCGTCAAGGGGCATAAAGCCACCGTCATCATTTGAAGATGAAGCAGAAGGCACTTCTCTGAAAGATTCTGAGGAAGACGAAGGATTATCCTTCTTGCTGCCGCCGAAGTTGATTTCATCGGCAACAATCTCTGTTGCATATCTTCTCTGACCATCCTGCTCCCAGGATCTGGTCTGAATTGATCCGGTTACTATTGCAAGCTGACCCTTCACAAAATACTTGGAAACGAAATCTGCATTACGGCTGAAAGCAACTATATTTAAAAAATCAGTCTGTCTTTCTTCGCCCTGACGCTGAAATCTTCTGTCAATCGCAAGAGTAAAACGCGCAACACTCAAGCCCGCCGGGGTAGTTGTAAGCACCGGGTCTTTGGTAAGCCTTCCCATCAATATTGCTTTATTAAGCATTTTCGGCACCCCTTTTCAATTGAGATTACTCTTCTTCCTTTTTGATTACGATATCACGGATAATTCCGTCTGTAATCTTATAAACTCTTTCAAGTTCTACGGGGAACTCAGGCTTTGATTTGAACTCAATCAAAACGTAGTAACCCTCAGTTAAGTCGTCGATTTCATATGCAAGCTTTTTCTTGCCCCAAACGTCAGTCTTAACAACTTCACCGTTTGCAGAAATCAATTTCTCAAACTTTTCAACCAATCCGTTGATTTTTTCTTCTTCAAGAGTAGGATTGATTATCATAACTGTTTCGTAGTTGTTGATTACTTCGATCATCAATTACACCTCCTTCTGGACTTTGGCTCCCAATCACTCAGGAGCAAGGACATATGCGACATATGCCGCATAAAAATTCTTAATTATTATACAACTTAATACATAATTTGTCAAGATATTTTTTCAGGATTTTATCAGTATTTTCTCCATACCATTTTATCTACGATTCCTGTATAGCTCTGAATAATCTTAACCGCCTTCACGCTGACATTTTCATCGGCATAATCGGGCACGGTTATGCCAAGATCTCCGCATGCATTCATGGTAGTTGCGAGCTCTACTGCCTGAAGCACCTGTTTTTCAGTAATGCCGCCTATTGTAAATACACCTTTATCAAGACCTTCAGGGCGTTCGGTACTGGTTCGTACGGATACTGCAGGAAACTTAAAGTACGATGCCTCTTCCGGCAATGTTCCGCTATCCGAAACAACGCAGAAAGCATTCTGTTGAAGATGATTATAATCATAAAATCCGAAGGGCTTCAAAGTGCGGACAAGAGGATGGAATTCGAATTTCCAGCTCTCAATAAATTTTCTGCTTCTTGGGTGAGTACTGTAAATAACCGGCATATTGTATTTTTCAGCCATAGCATTTACAGAGTTCATCAGCGAGCGGAAGTTTTCCTCAATATCTATATTCTCTTCTCTATGGGCGGAAAGGAGAATGTATTTTCCTTTTTCAAGCCCAAGTTCCTCAAGCACCTTACTATTATTGATGTTATCGATATACTCCGAAAGAACCTCTGCCATAGGCGAACCGATAACGTATGTACGTTCCTTTGGAACTCCCGCAGCATTAAGATATCTTCTGGCATGCTCTGTATAACAAAGGTTCACGTCACTTGTCACGTCAACAATTCTTCTGTTTACTTCTTCCGGAAGATTCTCGTCAAAGCAACGGTTTCCTGCTTCCATATGGAAAACGGGTATCTTTAATCTTTTTGCCGAAATAACTGAAAGGCAGGAATTTGTATCCCCTAAAACAATCAACGCATCAGGCTTTACCTCTGCCATCAGCTCATAAGACTTGGCAAGCACATTTCCCATAGTCTGCCCCAGATTATCACCTACTACCCCAAGATAGTAATCAGGCTCTCTCAAACCAAGCTCTTCAAAGAAAACCTGGTTAAGATTATAGTCATAGTTCTGCCCGGTATGAACAAGTATATGATCAAAGTATTTATCACACTTTTTGATTATGGCAGACATTTTAATTATTTCGGGTCTGGTTCCCACAATTGTCATTAATTTTAATTTCATACTAATGCTCCTTATAGTGAGGATATAAGTCTTTATGCGATGCAATCCAGTCTGCAAGTTCCTTTATCATAATTTCATAATCGGGAACTCTGTAACCGAAATTGAAATTTGTACGAACAAGAGATTTATTTGATACGGTTCCGTCAACACCATTAACATTTATTTTCCCTTTTCTGAGATACTTGCTGAAAAGCTTCAGCAGTTCATACTTACTTATGGATTTATCCGGAATCATATTATAAAGGCCGCTTGCATCTTCAAGGATTGCCGCCTCCATAATTTTGGCGGCTTCAAGAGTTGTAATTCCCGTCCACATAGTTTTTTTATAACCGTTCACTTCGCCTTCACAGCTCATAAACCAATTGAGAAGGCTTGGACCGTTGGGATTTATATCCGGTCCTATTATGGAGGTTCTCAAAGTAATATTCTTATCATCATCAAGTTCCCCCAATGCTTTGGAACGATCATAAAAGGCAGTTCCGTCTCTTAAATCATATTCCTTATATTCTCCTTTTTCACCGGAAAACACACAATCCGTGCTTATATGCAAAACTTTGGTTTTAGTGCCTGCAGTTAAATCTGCCAACAAATTCGGCAAATAAGAATTAAGATAAACTGCAAGACTTTTATTAGCTTCTGCGGCCTTATTAAGAATTGCAATGCAATTTATTATTGCATCATAACCGCCCTCATCTATAATCCTTTTAAGTAAAGCAGTATCACGCACATCTGCGGCAATACCTTTCACAACAGCGGGCTCTTTAACATCTATTCCGAAAACATCAAATCCCCGCTCGGAAAGATAAAGTGAAATAAGATGCCCCGCCATACCGTTACAGCCTAACACAAGAACCTTCTTTTTTCCTTCTTCCTTGCCGGCATCGGTATTTTCCTCAACCGGGAGAAAATATGTATCAGGTTTTTCCGGATCAAAGCATTCGTTACACCACATAACGGTTACCATATCACCGGAGCCCAGATTCTCAATATTATGCGTATATCCGGTGGGAATATCAACAACTTTAATATCATCACCGCTTACAAAATACTCAATTACCTTGTCGCTATCCGGTCTTCTGAAACGAATTACGCCTTTGCCGTATACAACCGCAAATTTTTCATTTTTTGTATGATGCCAGTGGTTACCCTTTGTTATTCCCGGCTTGGAAATATTAACACTTACCTGCCCGTGATTTACTGATTTAAAAAGCTCTGTAAATGAACCTCTTTCATCACAGTTCATCTTTACGCCGTATGCAAAGCTTCCCTCCGGCAGATAGCTTAACCATGTAGAATAAAGACGTTTGGAAAAACCGGTCATATCAGAAATATACTTACTTTCTCTGTTTTCATAAAAATTCCTGATCAGCTTTGAAATTTCGTTTAGTGACACTTCATATACAGAAGAAAAATCTTTTACTCCAGAACAGGAATTCGGGCAAATAATTTCAGCTATAATCTCATCGCAAATATCATCTATGTAACATAGCTTTACTTTTTCA
>JAZQFU010000060.1:0-15060 GCA_045539675.1 Clostridia bacterium
CCATTATTTCAAATCTTACTGCTTGTGGTTTATTACCTACGCTTGTCATAACTAAAAGATGTCCCATTTCGTGAAGTAATGAGGATAAAATGGTTATAAGCACATTTGACGGTACATTCAGTGAAATTATAAATGTTTTTCTTAAGACCTTCCGCTTTATATTTTACATCGCTGAGCTCCGGATCGCTTGCAACCACAAGATCGTATGTCGCACCGGCGGTATGACGCCACGAAAAATCAGGAGGATTCTGAACCGAATAATAATTCTGAACGGGTCTTCTGTATTCTATTCCGGCATTTACAAACACGAAGCTGCACATCATAAGAGTCAGAATCAGAATAAATAGAATAATTCTTTTTCTCATAAAGTTTTTCCTTTTCTCAATTAAAACTTATAAAGGTAGTCATTTCTGCTTCCCGCAAGAGCTGAAACCGCAACGGGCTCATCATCCATTCTTGATTTCATAACCTTTATTTTTCTGACAAGAAGATTATCCATGGGAGTTTTATACATATAGGTTGTTTCTTCTCCGGAGGTTGTTGGAATAAGAACCGATTCTGTTTCTCTCAGAAGCTTTATAAAGCCTTCAGTATTTTCAATTTCTTCTTCCATATATGCTCTTATACGAGCTCTGATTTTTTTCTTTTCTTCCCCATCGGAAACAGGATACATATGCACAAGATACTGAACTGCAAAAAGAATCTTTTCGGTCACGCTTATATGATAGAAGGCTTTTACTCTGTCATACAAATCAATGATAACGGGATTGCCGTATTTTTTAACCTTTCCGAGAATATCGAGAACCTCAATAAGCCAGGGAATAAGCATTTTTTCAAGATCCTCAGCCGATTTAACAAGTTTTTCATCTTCATCAACCTGCGTGAAATTGAAGAAGGAAATATCGTGCCAGGAGGGATCTGTTTTCGCGCAGAAGAACACATGAGGCTTATAATACCTTGTTTCCTGAAAAGTCAGAGACTGAGTATCGGGAACTATGGGCATAACAAGTTTTCTGAAAAGCGTTCTTGAAGACACAAACATGGGAGAAGTCCATGAAAGATAATGACCGCAATGCTTTCTTGTTTCCTCATGCTGCAGATTGAATCTGTCACAGATTTCCCACGTTTTTATAAGCGCCTGCTTCTCTTCCTCATTATTACTCCATTTTTCCGCAACGGAAACAAGGAATTCTTCAACATCCACATCGGGATTATATTTCATTTCACG
Organism: Clostridia bacterium; assembly: GCA_045539675.1. Lineage (GTDB taxonomy): Bacteria > Bacillota > Clostridia > UMGS1840 > HGM11507 > JAZQFU01. The sequence continues at coordinate 1,229 of JAZQFU010000060.1, forward strand.
TACAAGCTCATTGTTTACGTTATAAGGAACAAATACATCGGTATGAATTCCACCGCGCATCGTGAGACAATTAATTCCGCTTTCATAGATATGGGAAACAATTTTATGAGCTTCACGGGGGGTGGGAAATCCAACAAGAGGCCCGTATTTTTTCCAGTAGTTTCCTATCTGCTCGGAAAGCACCTGTGTATATCCTTCAGGAAGATTTTTGATAAGCTCAAGGTTTTCTATATTTCCGTCAGGATTCAGGCGGTATCCAAAGGTTAAGCCAATCCCTTCGGGAAGATTCTCAATAAGCTCAACCTTTTCATCAGGCTGATAACACCAGTCTATATTCAGGTGAATTCTTGTTTCGGGATTGGTTTCTCTTGCAACATCACGAAGAGTAACCAGGAAAGTATTTACAATCTGATGAAACGGCATTCCGAAAATTCTTGTTGGTCCGTTAGCCTTCTGATATAAGGATTTCGCCCAGGGAAAGCCTGCGTTTGAATCCTGGGACCAGATTTCATACATAGCAAGATCCGGAACATCAGCCATAAGCTGAGTCATCAGTTCACGATAATGCTTAAGCACAATAGGATGAGTTATATCGGGTGCATACTCGGGAGTTGTTGAATATGTATCACGGTCAACTCTTGCACCTCTTGTTTCCGGATATTTTCTGAAAAGTCTTTCAGGCCAGAATCGGGGCTCAAACACGGTAAACATAGGCTTTAACCCGAGAAGTCTGCAAAGTCTTACCGCATTAAGGAGCACGGCTCTGTTTTGCGCCAGCATCTCGTCATCGTATATTCCCTTTGAAATTGAGGTTTCATAATACATTTCCATGGTAGGCATATATGAACACCACCAGGGATACATATCATTTGAATGTTCACGTTCACGAACCTGGATGGGAATATCGTCGTAGAGCATATTTATTTCGAAATTTTCAACTCCGACTCTTACCATATCAATCATATGCTTTTCAAGATCAAAGTCATCGGCAGCACGTGCAAATGCAAATGAAAAATCATCATAATTTTCAAAATATTTTTTAAACGCAGATACTTTGAATTCCCTTACAGCAGCTTTTTCGGGATATCTGATATAATCAACTGCACGGAGTGCGGCATGAATAATATCAACCTTTCTTTTTCCGGAAACATAAAAGCCTTTGTCGGTCTGATAAACAAGATACCAGTTCCCGTTCATATCTTTACCGTTAAGAAAATCCGAAACCCCGGAGGGAGCGGAAGCAGCATCACCGATAATAATCAGATTATCTGCATTTTCATCTGAAGTAATATTCCAGCCTTTTTTTGAGCTTATAAATTCAAATGCTTCTTTTAATTCGCCTTCAAGACTGTTTTTAATTAAAAAATTCATACAAATCCCCTCTCATTTCGTTTGCATAGACACTTTTTCTTTCTGAATACGCAGGCGGAACAGGAAATCTTTCATTAAGATCTACTTCTGCAACCGCAGCACCGGTAACGATTCCGTCTGAAAGAATAATACCTGCAGGATTTATAACGGCGCAGGTGTTTCTGTATACACCGGCCGCTACAATATATACACCGTTATCCTTCGCTCTCATTGTATGCATATCCTCCGCAAAGCCGGCGGTAGGATTAATAACAATCTCGGCTCCCTTTTTAGCAAGTGTCCGAACATATTCCGAATAGAAAATATCCCAGCAGATCGCAATACCAACTTTTCCGAAATCAGCTTCAAAAACAACAGCTTCATCGCCGGGCTTCAATCCGTTGACAATTTCTCCTCTGGTAAGATGAGTTTTATGGTAATTTGCAACAATGTTTCCTTCTCTGTCTGCCACAAAGCAGGAATTATACATTATTCCTTTGGAATCTCTTTCTCTTATAGAGGCGGCAATATAAATACCATGCTCTTTTGCTTTATCTTTAATACGCTGGATCTGAGGCCCATCGAGACTCAGATAGATTTCTGCAGGATTTTTCACTCTTATATTTCTTGAATAAAATGTTTCGGTAAGCACAACAATATCGGGCTTACATTGTCTGCATAACGCATCAATTCCTGCAATACTGTCGTTTAAATTATCCTCACAGGATCTCTTTTCGTGCTCACATTCAAATCCGTAGTCAATTGCAACAGCTGCAAGAACCGCTTTTCTTTCTTTTATCTTATCGCCTTCTTCAAGCTTTGAAATATAAAAATCAAAGGTTTCTTCTTCTCCGTATGCCGTTACGGTAATACTAATTCTGTCTGCACCTTTCATGGGACGAAGTACATCAGAATCAACAAACTCACAAAGCAGAAGATTTTCTCCCCTATACCACCTTGCGACTTTAAAAACCTTTGCTTTGGTATTCTCCGAAGAAAACTCTATATTAATAAACTTGTTTACATCGAATCCGGTTACATCACAAGCTATATTGACAACGCTGTATTCTCCGCAAAGAATCATCTTTGCCCGGTTCCCCTCCAATATAACATCTGACCCTGTCAAATCGGTATATTCCGCTGAAACCTTTATCCATTCGCTGACTTTCATACTCTCGCCTCCAATAAACTTAGATATTATGATTATATCAAAGCATATTTTAAATTTAAATAGACAACATTAGCAAATATCTAGACGTTTTCAACATTTTAATATCAAAACAGATTATTTACTATTGCAATTTTTACCACTAAATGTTATAATCAAAACACTAATTAACAAAGGATGTGCCTGAACTTTGGAGCATATTATTGATACAGACAAAATCGACATTTCTATAGAAAGAATAGTGCATATACGAATCGGTGAAAAGAATACTCCCTGGAGATATCCTTCCTCCAAGGAAATATGGACTGACGAAAATTCTTATTCTCTGACTTATGTTAAAAGCGGCGGAATATATTCAAAATTCGGAAACGACGATGTTGAATTTAAGGAAGGTCAGCTTTTTCTTACCGGCAAATCGGAAATACCCTATACAAACTATTCTATGAAGCTACCTACCATACTCTATGTTATAAGCTTCATTACAACAGAAAAAATCCCGTTGAAATTTTATCCCGACGGAAGAATTAAAATTTATCCGTTTAACCCTTCTGCAATAGAAAAGCTTTATCTTGAAGCACTTGATTTATATGTAAAAAAACCACCTGCATGGAAAATTTCAACCAAAAGAAGAGTCTTCCGCATATTTGAAGAGTTTCTTCTTGCACTCAATGAAAAAAACAACAAAATGCCCTCATTTCTAAAAACCTCCCTTGAATATATCGACAAAAATGCACTGACGGAAACAATAAACATAAATGAGCTTGCTTTAAAAAGCAATGTATCTCCTACTCACTTTTCAAGAGTTTTCAGGCAGCATCTCGGAGCTTCTCCCAAGAAATATATAAACACAATAAAAATCGACAGCGCAATGGCGTATCTTGTAAATACCGATAAAACAATTCTTGAAATATGTGAGCTATCGGGCTTTAACGACATCGCTTATTTTAACCGCGTTTTCAAAGAGCATGCCAACTGCAGTCCATCACAATACAGAAAGAAAAATAATATCAGAATATTTTAAAAAAACTCCGGGAAGAAAAATCTTCCCGAAGTTTTTTATGACATCATTTTTGTAAATTCTTTTCTCAGACGCCTTATTATTTTCTTTTCAAGTCTTGATATATATGACTGGGAAATTCCAAGCATATCAGCCACTTCCTTCTGAGTTTTTTCATCACCACCGTCAAGTGCAAATCTTAAATTCATAATATTACGCTCTCTTGCCGAAAGCCGCGAAAGAGCCTCTATGAGCAATTCTCTGTCGATTTTTTCTTCAAGAGTTTTATATATAATGTCATCATCGGTTCCCAGAATATCCGACAGAAGAAGCTCATTTCCGTCCCAATCGGTATTAAGAGGTTCATCTATGGAAATCTCTGCCTTGCGGTTCGCAGTTTTACGAAGATACATAAGTATTTCGTTTTCTATACATTTCGAAGCATAGGTTGCAAGCTTGATTTTCTTATCATTTCTGTATGTATTCACAGCCTTTATAAGCCCTATTGTACCTATAGAAACAAGATCTTCAGAGCTGATGCCTGTATTATCAAATTTCCTCGCTATATAAACAACCAGCCTCAGATTATGTTCAATAAGCGTCTTTTTTGCATTCTCGTCTCCCTCAGTCATTTTAATTATATAATTGTTTTCTTCTTCCAAGGGTAAAGGAGGAGGAAGAACCTCCCCTCCTCCAATATAACATATTGAATTTGCCCTTCCTTTAAATATACGGCATATTACTCTGTATAGAATTCTTACTATTAATATCATCTCATACCATAGGATGCATAATTGCAGTAAATTCATCATTAGCGGAAAGCTTCTTATAAATTACCGCTATTATAACGTCCTCAATCAGTCCCTCCTGTCCTTCAATTTTTATATAATCAGGTCGGAAGCCTTTGAGTATTTCACTGTTTCCGACTGCATTGCAGGGTATCAATCTGATCCTGCTCAGATATCTTCTGTTTATATTACAGTTTAAGTCATTACCCTCCTTCATAAATTCCTTTATTTCTGCCGGAAGAATACTCTTTATGCTTTCGTATTCAACAACAATTACCGGATATAAAGTTATGGGATCAAGCAGAGAATTCCCGGTATCAAGCATTCCTTTGATTTCCGTTGTTTTTCCTTCAATACATACCGAGACCGTTGTTTTTTCTCCGTATCTTACTCTGTTTTTCTTCATATGAAGCATAACGTAACGTATGATAAAAAAACCAAGAAATCCAACTGCCAGCACCAGCCACATACTGTTTTCGGTATAAAACATTCCGTTTTCCATAATAACAACTCCCAATATATTTCCGACAAAGCTGACAGCTCCGCTGAAAGCAAATGACGTTATGTAAAAATAAAAAAGAAGCTTAATAAAATTATTTTTTATTCTGAAGGCTGAAAAAAGAATAAACACGGCAACCAGAAGCGTGGAAGGAAATCTATAAAGAAAAGAAAGGCTTTTTTCAAACATAAATAACGCATATAACGCACCGGATAACGCTCCTCTGAAAATCCCCGCCTTTCTTGTTTTACATCCGCTTAATCCTCTTACACATTTCAGTATCAGATAATTCATAACAAAATTAACTCCAATGACAACGTCAATATACACCGTCATTTTCATCACCGGATTTATTATAACATATTAAGCAAATAAAAAATGTCGAAGCCTGTCACCAAAAGGTGAAAATATTTCGACATTTTAAACTTATTATTATGCCTGAGATAATGCTTTATTAATATCACCGGAAGAATTGTGTCGCATTACGCAGAATGCACATAAAAAAAGTGACCGTTTAAAAAATTTTAAACGGCCCTTTGAAACTATTTAATAGTATATGTTCCCTTAACCATAACAAGCATATCGGTAACAGCCTTAAAGCCCCTTCCGTCCGACCTGGGAACAATCAGATGATGATTGGAGGGAAGAATTCCGCTCACAATATCAGCTCCGTCGGTTACGTCTGAAAGTCCACCGAGTGAGCTTACGATTATTTCGCCCTCGCCCTGTCTGACAATCAATTCGCACCCTTCATCAGCAATAAAGGTCTTTCCGGCGGAAACCGAAGCAAGCTTAAAGCCTCCGGCTGATGCATTTCCGCTCTGCGGTGAGTTTTCAGCTATGTATTGTTTAACCTTGTTAAAAAATACATTATTAAGATAGCTTTCGGTTATGAGCGGATCATCGGTGGTATAAGACACAGTAGCAGTTGCCGCCACCAGGCACACACCGATAATAATTGCGAGAAGAATTTTTCTTTTCATTTTTATCCCCCTTTTTATATAAGGCCAAAACTTATAACAAGCGCATCATTGACCTTGTTCATATATTCTCCGTCAAGTTTTCCTATTTTTTCCCTGAGTCTTTTTTTATCTATGGTTCTTATCTGCTCGGTCAGAATAACAGAATCTCTGGGAAGTCCGAAATTTTCTGCATCAATTTCTATATGTGTCGGCAGCTTAGCTTTATTTATCTTGCTTGTTATTGCCGCTGCGATGACAGTCGGACTGTATTTATTCCCCACGTCATTCTGCACAACCACTACAGGTCGTATTCCGCCCTGCTCAGAGCCGATTACGGGGCTTAAGTCGGCATAATATATATCTCCGCGTTTAATCTGCAAATCATTCACTCTCCGTCAGATAACTCTCTCCTTTTTCGAGAGCTTCATTTTCCGCCTCAAGGCTTGATTCAGCCAGCCCCAGATTTATTTCTCCCATTTCTTCATAGCCTTTTTTTAGCTCTTCCTCCGAATACTCAAGACGGATTCTCCGCTCAAGCGCAGAAGAAACAAGCTCATTAATATCTATATTTCTTTCCTTAAGCTCACGGATAACTTCCTCCGGAACCGAAACAGTTATATTTTCATTCTCCTTCACCCTCATGACCTCCTCGTTATAAGACGATAATTCTTCATCCTATAAAGTCTTATAATTAATTATACTACTATTCGGTCAAAAGGTCAAATATCAATTTTTTCATTTAAAGGAAAATCAAGGCTATGATTTATATTCTCTTTTAACTCTTTGCGAAACTGATGTAAGAATTTCGTAGCTGATGGTTTCAGCAAGAGATGCCAGCTCATCGGCTGATATAACTTCAGAGCAATCCCTTCCGATAAGAGTAACCTCATCACCGACGGCTATTCCTTCGATGCCCGTAACATCCGCCATCATAACATCCATACAAATGCGGCCTCTTACGGGAGCACGCTTTCCCTTTATCAGAACGTCTGTCTTACCTGAAAGCAAACGGTGATACCCGTCTGCATATCCGCATGAAACAACCGCAACAAGCATATCATTCTCAGCCTTGAAGGTTCTTCCGTAGCTTATGGTTTCACCTTTTTTCAGACTTCTTATATGAAGCACTCTGGATTTAAGCTCCATAACAGGAAGAAGTCCGTAATCGTTACCTGTTTCATCCGGATGACATCCGTAAAGTGCTATTCCGCACCTTACCGCATCAAGATGCATATCGGGATACGAAAAGGTTCCGCCGCTATTACAGATATGCTTCATCTGAATACTGATTCCTTCCCGTAAAAGATTATCAATAAAACAGTTAAAGCACTCATACTGCCTGCGTGTGAATTCCTCTCCGTCATCAACATCCGATACAGCGAAATGACTGAAGGCTCCGGCTATCCGCAAATTTGAGAGGCGGCTTATTTTTTTTACTTCGCTTACAGCATCGGAATCAAACCCCAGCCGTGACATTCCGGTATTGATTTTCAGGTGGATATCAACCTGCTTCCCCTTATTCAAAGCCGTTTCGTTAAGCCTTTCTGCATATGCATAAGAAGAAACCGCGGGAATAAGATTATACTCACATACTGCTTCTGTATCGGTGCACCTTGACAGAACGATAATGGGAGCTTCAATTCCGCTTTCACGCAAAACTCTTCCTTCAACGGTATCCGCAACCGCCAGGGTTGATGCACCTGCTTCAAGGCATGCTCTTGAAACCTGCACAGCACCGTGACCGTATGCATCAGCCTTAACAACAGCAACAAGCTGTGAGCCCGGGCTCAGCAACCTGAGAATTGTACGTACATTTGATTTAAGGTTTTTTAAATTAATAATTGCTTTAACACTGTCATTACAGCTTAACACAATAGAGCCTCCAATTATATTTTGGGTATTTTTTCGTAAAATTATAACACTTTTATATTATTTTTTTAAATGCTTCAGGGAGAAAATCAATAATATCTCCCGACTTCATCGAGTATTCTGTTTTAACCTCTGCGGCAGCATCTCCGGCAAGTCCGTGAAGATATACTCCAACACAGGAGGCTTCATACACACCTGCACCCTGAGCGACAATTCCGCCTATTATTCCGGCAAGAACGTCTCCTGAGCCTGCGGTTGCCATTCCGCTGTTTCCTGTAGGATTAATTCTCGTTTCCTTCTCGGGAGCTGATATTACGGTTCTCGCACCTTTAAGCACAACCGTAATATTGTTTTCTAAAGCAAATTTTTCTGCAAGATATATTCTGCCGGAATTAATCTCTTCAAGAGAAAGTCCGCTGAGTCTTGAAAATTCCATAGAATGGGGTGTTACCGCAACGGGGCAGTTAATGCTCTTAAGCCAGCCTTTATTTGCCGCAAGAATATTTATTCCGTCGCCGTCAATAACAAGAGGCCCGGTGAATTTCTGCATCACCGTTTTTATTATATGCTTTGCCTTACTGTTGTGGGCATATCCCATCCCGATTACAAGTGCATCAAGCTTGTCAAAATAATTGCTTAACTCTGACTCATCAAGAACTATCGCCTCGGTAAGCTTTAACTCTACGGTCTTTTTTATTTCCGAAGGAACAAAAACATAACAAAGTCCTGCACCGGCTCTTAATGCTGCCTCAGCAGCAAGACAAACCGAGCCTGCCATTCCGTTACTGCCGCCGGCAATTCCGATTTTTCCGAAGGTGCCCTTATGACCGTCCGGCTTTCTTTTCGGAAGCATCTCTCTTACTGTTTCTTCGTCGGTAAGATAGTTTCTGAACTTAAGCATCGAAACTGCTTCCAGGGGTATTTTTATATCAAGAACCTCTTTTATTCCGGCATATTCAACCCCGGGATAAATATTAAGTCCTATTTTATCAAGGGCAAGAGTGAGAGTTCTTGTTGCCTTAACAACCGTTCCAGAAGCTTTACCGTTATCCGGATTGAGACCGGAGGGCATATCTATGGATACCGTTTCGTTATTAAGCTTATTAATTTTATCTATAGCAGTTTTAATTGTTCCTTGAGGAGCGCCGGATACGGAAATTCCAAGAAGCGCATCAACAACTATTGCTTCCTCATCAACCTTTTCGTCAAGTCCGCCCATAGGAACGATTGCTTTCTTAGCCTTTTCATAAGCAAAGGCGGCCATTTTGGAAAGCTTGTCCTCTCCGTCACTCATATATATATGAACCTTTGCGCCGGAAAGCTTAAGATTACGTGCTGCAAGAAAACCGTCTCCTCCGTTTTTACCTCTGCCGCAAAAAAATGCATACTTGGAATCGGTGCCGTATATTTCCTTCAGTCTGTTGCTGATAGCTTCCGCCGCATTTTCCATAAGCTGTTCTTCAGATATAGAAAACCTTTCAACTGCAAGGTTATCAAGCTGTTTAATATGAGCTGATGATGCCAGATACATTATTTGCCCTCCTCAAGTCTTATATTACGCATATTTGACTGCTTCATGGCACGGAGCATATTATCTGTCGGGTTAAAAACAAGAATCATTTTTTCTCCCTTTTTGTTAATAAACTTCGCATAATATCTGTTTTCGGAATTTGATCCGAGACTTGCATCGAATTTTACCTGAATTGAAGAATCCGCCATTGCCTTTTCAAAGGCTTCACCAACTGCAGGCTCCATTATTTCAAACTTTCTGACCGAAACGGTAAGAAGTCTTTTTCTTATTCTCTTTGCGATAATCCTGTCTACATCCAGCTCATCGTTTGTGAGAATATATTCATATTCCACATTAAATTTACGTGACATATACCAGGCAAGCCAGAATGCACCGACTACCAGCGCAGGATAAAACATAGTAATATATTTAACAAAAAGAAGCACATAGGAAACCGCAAGGGCAAGCAGATAATATCCCAAGGTAATAATATGCTCCACGGGAGTTTTCTTCTTTTTTATCATATACTCAAGATAAACGTCCATTTTATATTCCTTTCATTGTAAGAGAAATCTTCTTTTTCTCAAGATCGACATCAAGTATTTTAACCTTTATTATATCGCCGACGGCAAGCTTTTCAGAGGGATGCTTAATGAATTTATCGCAAATCTGCGAAATATGAACCAGACCGTCATAATGAACACCAAGATCAACGAAAGCGCCAAAATCGGTTACATTTCTCACGGTTCCGTTAAGTACCATTCCGCTCTTTAAATCCTTTATATCAAGAAGGTCTGAGCGAAGCTCTCTTTTCGGAGCCTCATCACGGATATCTCTGCCCGGCTTTGCAAGCTCCTTTAAGATGTCTTTAAGTGTGGGTACTCCGATTTCAAGCTCTTCTGCAAGCTTTTCAATTCCGTACAGCTCAGCTTTCTTTTCGATAAGTGAAAAATCGAAGGATTCCTTAAGATCATACCCCAATGCCTTCAGAAGCTTTTCTGCAGCTGCATAGCTTTCAGGATGAACCGAAGTATTATCAAGCATATTCTTTCCGTCGGAAATTCTTAAGAAGCCTGCACACTGAACAAATGCTTTTTCACCAAGCTTGGGAACCTTAAGAAGCTCTTTTCTGGTTTTAAACGCACCGTTTTCCTCACGGTATTTGAGAATATTTTTTGCTACAGTTCCGTTAATTCCCGAAATAAAGGAAAGAAGCGACGGTGATGCTGTATTAACATCAACGCCAACTGAGTTTACGCAGCCCTCAACTACTCCGCCAAGAGCTTCACTTAAACGCTTCTGATTCATATCATGCTGATACTGACCTACTCCGATGGATTTAGGATCAATTTTAACAAGCTCAGCCAAAGGATCCTGGAGTCTTCTTGCAATGGAAACAGCACTTCTTAAGGAAACATCAAATTCGGGAAATTCTTCGGCACCAAGCTTGGAAGCTGAATAAACAGATGCACCGGCTTCCGAAACAATAACATAATAAACCTCTCTGTCAATTTCCTTAATAAGCTCGGCAACAAAAATTTCCGATTCCTTGGAAGCAGTTCCGTTACCTATTGAAATAAGATCAACATTATGCTTCTTTATAAGCTGCTTTAATTTAACCTTTGCTTCCTCAACCTTATTCTGAGGAGGTGTGGGATAAACAACGGTGGTATCCAATACCTTTCCCGTTGCATCTATAACTGCAATTTTACAGCCCGTCCTGTATGCAGGGTCAAGCCCGAGAACGGTTTTCCCCTTAAAGGGTGCCGCAAGAAGAAGATGCCTTAAATTAACGGCAAAAACCTTAATGGCTTCCTCCTGAGCTCTTTCTGTAAGCGCACTTCTTACCTCTCTTTCAAGCGAAGGAAAAATAAGTCTTTTATATGCATCGGCAACGGCTTCAGTCATAAATGGATAAGAAATGCTTTCTTTATTTGTAATTACCGAATGGGCAATAATATTGTTTGCCTTTTCTTCATCAAGGGCAATCTTTACCGAAAGCATATCTTCATTTTCGCCGCGGTCAAGGGCAAGAATTCTATGATTTGCAACACGGTTCACAGGCTCGCTGAATTCATAATACATTCTGTAAACCGAATCTTCTTTGGTTGCCGCTTTACTTTCTATTCTTCCGTCGGTTATACAAAGTCTTCTTAATCTCTTTCTTATTTCCGCATCGTCGGAAATATTTTCTGCAATTATATATAAAGCACCTTCGATTGCCTTTTCTGCGCTATCTTCGCCTTTTTCTTCGCTTATATATTCAGCCGCTATTTCTTCAATGCTTCCCGATGTAAGCTCCTGAGCATTAATGATTTCTGCCAGAGGCTCAAGCCCCATTTCTCTTGCAATCATTGCTTTTGTTCTTTTTTTAGGCTTAAAGGGGCGATAAATATCCTCAACCTCAGTAAGTGTATTTGCTTTTTCCAGAGCAAGAACTATTTCATCAGTAAGCTTTCCCTGCTCTTCAATAAGTCTTTTAACCTCTTCCTTACGTGAGGTAAGATTTCTTAAATAAGTAAGCTTATCGAAAAGCTCTCTTAAAAGCTGATCGTCAAGGGAGCCTGTTTTTTCCTTTCTGTATCGTGCGATAAAAGGAATGGTACAACCTTCATCAATAAGCTCAACCGTATTCTTTACCTGCTGATACCCTATTTTAAATTCATCAGCCAATGTTTTTAATATATCCATTTTATTCACCTCATAATTCATTCTATATTATAGCAAAAGTCAAAAAATATGTCAATAAAATGAAACAAAAAATGACTGCCTTGCTGAAGCAAGGCAGTCAATATCATAACAGGTCTGTTCTTAATTCATTTAAATATATGTCTTTGGTTTCGCCCATAGAGGAATACGAAAGCCATTCCCAGTAGTACTTCTTATTGAGGTCAATTTCCTCGCATACAATTCCGAAGCCCTGAGAAGCATCAGCAAGCTTTTTACCCCTAGGATTGAAAACAGCTGTTTTTTCATATCCGGCGGAAACTGCAGTAACGATATATGCACCCGATTCACAACATCTTTCGGTTATTCTTGATTCACTATAACCGGCAGTTGGGTTTATAATAAGCTCAACACCCTGCTTCTGCATTTCCCTGATATGCTCGGGAAAGAATATATCCCAGCAGATTGCGATTCCAACCTTACCGAAATCCGTATCAAAAACCTTGATTTCTCTGCCCGGAGTCAGACCGTTCTCATACTCACCCATAGTTAAATGACATTTATGGCATTTACCGGCAATTTCACCCTTACGGTCGATAAGAAAGCCTGAATTATATATATGTTCGTTTTCGGATTCGTGATATGAAAATGCGAAATATGTATTATATTTCTTCGCAAGCTCACGGATTCTGTCTATAGGCTCCGAATTTTCGGGAAGACACATTTTAAATGTGGGTTCAAGAGTTTTTCTTGTATAGAAGGTTTCGGTAAGCGCAATAATATCAGGCTGATGTTTTTTACATAAACGTTCAATCTGCTTTACTGTTTCCTCCATATTATATTCTCTGGGCTGTGACTCCGGATAAAAAATATGGGGAATTGCAACTGCGGCAACTTTAACCATTCTCGGCTTGCTCTCACCCAGGCATTCACCGGTCACCTGCCCGATAACGCCATAAGCTTTATCGAAGCCGTTAAATCTTAAGGTAATCCTTAATGAATCAACATCCTCCGGGCAGACAATATCTCCGCAGCCGTTATTAAGATATCCTTTAACAATAGCTTCTTCGCCTTTATACCAACCAAAAAGAACTCTTGCCATAGGATTATCCGTTTCAAGCTTATAGCTTATTCTGTAGGTATTACCCGGAGCAATATCGTATGAAACGGAATCAAACTGGGCAGCTGCATATTCTTTTCCGTCAAGCTCTACCCTGAGTACTCCGTTTTCCACGGAGTACTCAGGACACATTCCTTCAACATATTCATTTTTATAAAAGTATTTCCATTGGGTAAAATTCATATTAAGCTTTCCTTTTTATCTTTTATGACCAGCAAATACAGGAGTTCCGTAAATAGTGCCAACATCGTAAGTTGCATAAGGAACAACATAATACTGACCTTCAAATTTGTTATTCTTATCCATGATAAGAAGACCGTATTCACCGAGTGAGTTTATTTTTGTTGCCTGAATTTTTGTTGCTGTACCGTTGGTGAGTGCAGTCTGAACTGCTGAAGCACTTTCAAGATCTTTACGGTTTTTAGCAATTACGAATCCATATTCAGTTGCTTCCTTTCTTAAGGATGCAAACGCCCAGGTTGCGGTACCGTGTGAATAAGTCTCTCCTATAGTGGGAATCTTATTCTTTTGCAAATCAGCAACAAATACTGTTTCAGCAAAAGAAACCTTTATCTCAGTATCGGGAGTAACTCTTCTTGCCATATAGTTTCCTGCCTTATCAGGTTCAAGAGTTTTTCCGTCCTGAGTAACCTTCGCAGTATAATTGATCTTCGTCTTTACATTTACAGCTACATCAGTTCCTTCTGTTACTGTTGCAACAGTGCCGTCGTTTCCGTTAACAGAAACTATACCTGCTTCTGAATTTTCACATATAACGTTAAGCTCAAATTCTTCTGCCTGTCTTACATCAATATCTATAACATCATAGTACTTCTTTCCGAGAGTACTTACTGCACCGTTGATTGCAAGAGAAGGACTTTCTATAGCAGGAATTCTTTCTG
>JAZQFU010000061.1:0-3208 GCA_045539675.1 Clostridia bacterium
CTGCCTGCAACAATGCAGACAGAGGCTTTTTTCTATTTCTTTGCTCTTGCCTTGGCTCTTAAGGTATTATCCAGAATTCTCTTTCTTAATCTGATATTTTCGGGAGTAATTTCAATAAGCTCATCATCCGAAATAAACTCAATGGCTTCTTCGAGACTCATTTTCTTGCAGGGAATAAGTCTTAAAGCATCATCCGAGCCGGAGGCTCTGGTATTGGTAAGATGCTTTTTCTTGCATACATTTACGTTTATATCCTCTGATTTGGGAGAAACGCCGACAATCATTCCTTCATAAACGGGAACGCCTGCTTCAATAAATAAGGTTCCCCTCTCCTGAGCATTAAAAAGTCCGTAGGTTACCGATTCTCCGGTTTCGAAAGCAACAAGAGAGCCTGTAGTTCTTCTTGAAAGCTCACCCTTAAAGGGCTCATATCCGTCAAAGACGGTATTATAAACACCCTCGCCCTTGGTATCGGTTAAGAATTCGTTCTTATATCCGAAAAGTCCTCTTGCGGGAACTCTGAATTCAAGCTTCATTCTTGTATCTCCCACAGGAGTCATATTAATAAGCTCGCCCTTTCTTGTACCCAGCTTATTCATAACCGTTCCAACAAAATCTGAGGGAACATCTATGGTTGCGTATTCAATAGGCTCGCAAACCTCTCCGTCGATTTCTTTGAAAAGAACCTTGGGAGTGCTTACGGTGAATTCATAGCCTGCTCTTCTCATATTTTCCATAAGAATGGAAAGATGCATTTCTCCCCTTCCGCATACCTTGAAGGAATCTGTGGTTTCGGTATCATAAACTCTTAAGGAAACATCCTTTAAGGTTTCCTTATAAAGATAATCCCTTATCTGCCGTGAGGTAACAAATTTTCCTTCCTTACCTGCAAAGGGGCCGTCATTTACCGAGAAGGTCATTTCAATGGTAGGCTCGCTGATTTTCACAAAAGGAAGAGGCTCGGGCTTTTCGGGAGCACAAAGAGTATCACCGATTGTTATATTTTCAAGCCCCGATACGCAGACAATATCGCCTACACTTGCAGTTTCCGTATTGGCTCTCTGCAAAGCCTCAATCTGATAAATATTTACGATTTTTCCGTTATAGTTATTATCGGGAGTATGATAATTGCAAACGGTTACGTTCTGATTGGCTTTTATGCTTCCACGCTCAATTCTTCCGATTGCAATTCTTCCTACATAGTCATTATAGTCGATAGCTGAAACCAGCATCTGAAAATCTTCTTCGGGCTCTCCCTCGGGAGGCTCAATATATTCAAGTATGGTTTCGAAAAGAGGATTTAAGTTTTCTCCCTTCTTATATGGAGAAAACTCTGCGGTACCCTCTCTTCCCGAGCAATAAAGCATAGGGCTGTCCAGCTGCTCGCCCGTTGCATCAAGCTCTAAAAGAAGCTCTAAAATTTCATCCTCAACTTCACCGAAGCGGGCATCGGGACGGTCAATTTTATTTACCACAACAATTATTCTGTGACCAAGCTCAAGAGACTTCTTCAGAACAAATCTGGTCTGGGGCATAGGGCCGTCTGCAGAATCAACAAGAAGTATTACGCCGTTTACCATTTTGAGGATACGCTCAACCTCTCCGCCGAAATCTGCATGCCCCGGAGTATCTATAATATTAATTTTAGTTCCCTTATAATAGGTTGAGGTATTCTTGGCAAGAATTGTTATCCCTCTTTCTCTTTCCAGATCATTGGAATCCATAACCCTTTCCTCGACTACCTGATTTTCTCTGAACAGGCCTCCCTGCTTCAGCATCTGGTCAACCAGGGTTGTTTTGCCGTGGTCAACGTGTGCAACTATTGCTATATTTCTTAAATCTTCTCTGCGCAAATTAAAACCTCCATACATAGGCAATACTGTCAACAAAAAGTTGACAGTATTGCAATTACTTATACTTATATAACCCTTATACCGTTCATTTTAAAGGCTTCATAAGCCTTTTCGTCATTATTGGTCTTGAAAACAACGCTTGCACCGTCGGTATTCTTTCCAACAAAGGCATACATATATTCAATGGTAACGCCCTCTTCCTTAAGAACCGAAAGAATATCCGAAAGTCCGCCGGGGCGGTCTTCAATTTTAACACCCAGAACATCGGTTACCTTAACGATAACTCCCTGCTCACGAAGAAGAGTCTTCGCTTCGTCGGGCTTATCAACGATAAGTCTTAAAATTCCGAACTCACTTGCATCTGCAAGGGAAAGTGCGCTGATATCTATATTATTTTTACCCAGCGCATCAACGATTGCGGCAACACGGCCGAATTTATTTTCAACAAATACCGAAAGCTGCTTAATATACATATTCATAGCCTCCTAAACCAATTTACGGTTATCAATTACTCTTTTTGCTTTACCTTCACTTCTTGCGATGGTCTTGGGATTAACAAGGTGAACCTTTGCACCTATTCCCAGAGTGCTTCTTATTTTCTCAACAATCTTCTTTTCAATTGCCTGAATTGATTTAACATCATCTGCAAATAAGCTTTCACTCATTTCAACGTTAACATCAAGAGTATCTGTATTATTTACTCTGTCTACCACTATCTGATAGTTGGGAGTAATATCTCCTCCGATATTTAAAAGAACCTCTTCAATCTGCGAGGGGAATACGTTTACTCCGCGGATGATAAGCATATCATCACTTCTGCCCTTGGGCTTATTCATACGGAGGAAGGTTCTTCCGCAGGCACACTTTTCATAGTTAAGTGAGCAAAGGTCACGGGTTCTGTATCTTATCATGGGCAAACCTTCCTTGGCAATGGTGGTAAATACCAGCTCACCGAAGGAGCCCTCGGGAAGAACTTCTCCCGTTTCGGGATCTATGATTTCCGCAATGAACATATCCTCATTAACGTGCATTCCCTTCTGCTCAGAGCATTCATAGGAAACACCGGGTCCTAAAATTTCGGTAAGTCCGTAAACATCGTATGCCTTTATGTTAAGAGCCTCTTCAATCTGCTTTCTCATATCCTCAGTCCAGGGCTCTGCACCGAAAATACCTGCTTTAAGGGAAAGCTTGTCTTTTACGCCCATTTCCTTTATGGTTTCGCCAAGATACATTGCATATGAAGGAGTACAGCAAAGGTGAGTTGCACCAAGCTCAATCATCAGTCTTATCTGCCTTTCGGTATTTCCCGAAGAGGTAGGAATGGTCATAGCACCGATTCTTTCGGCACCGCCGTG
>JAZQFU010000062.1:0-2288 GCA_045539675.1 Clostridia bacterium
CTGCGGCAGGAAAAATTGATTCAGAAAGTTCGAAATCAGTCCGAAGGTGTATGTGTATACTCCGAGAGGCTGATTTCGGACATAGCAGAAAAATTAAATTTCAAAAATCGCCCGCGATTTTTACCTTATAAAACAACTCAACCGCTACCAAAAGGCAGCGGCTAAGAAACGACTATTAAATTATAATAGTTTTATTTTTCTGCGGTCTGCACAATTTTAACGACGCAGAATTGATTATTTTATTCTTGCAACGCCTGTATCTATAGCTGCCTGAGCAACTGCTGCTGCAACCTTTTCCTTAACCTCAAGATTGAAGGAATCGGGAATAATATAGTCGCAGGTAAGCTCATCTTCAGAAACAACGCTTGCAATAGCTTTTGCAGCGGCAATCTTCATTTCATCATTGATATCGCTTGCACGAACATCGAGAGCGCCTCTGAAAATTCCGGGGAATGCGAGAACGTTATTGATCTGGTTGGGGAAGTCACTTCTTCCGGTTCCCATAATCTTAACTCCTGCTTCCTTAGCTAAATCAGGCATAATTTCGGGAGTGGGATTTGCCATAGCGAATACGATAGGATCTTTTGCCATGGTCTTAACCATTTCGGGAGTGAGAGTTCCGGGAGCGGAAACACCGATAAATACGTCTGCACCCTTGATAACCTCTTCAAGCGAACCCTTAACCATATCAAGATTTGAAATTTCTGCCATTTCAGCCTTGATTGCATTAAGTCCGTCTCTTCCCTTATATATAGCACCCTTACGGTCGCAAAGGATAACCTTCTTAAGTCCCATACTCATAAGAAGCTTGGTGATAGCAATACCTGCTGCACCGGAACCGTTAACAACAACGGAAATTTCCGAAATATCCTTCTTAACGATTTTGAGAGCATTGATCATTGCAGCGAGAGTTACAACTGCAGTACCGTGCTGGTCATCGTGGAAAATGGGAATATCGCATACTTCCTTAAGCTTCTTTTCGATTTCAAAGCATCTGGGAGCGGAAATATCTTCAAGATTGATTCCTCCGAAAGAGCCTGCAAGAAGCTTAACGGTATTAACTATATCGTCAACCTCTTTTGAACGAACACAGAGAGGAATTGCATCAACATCTCCGAAACGCTTAAAGAGAACGCATTTTCCTTCCATAACGGGCATACCTGCTTCAGGGCCGATATCTCCGAGACCTAAAACAGCGGTACCGTCGGTAACAACAGCAACCATATTTCCTCTGCGGGTATATGTATAGCTGAGGTCGGTATTTTCTGAAATCTTAAGACAGGGCTCAGCAACACCGGGAGTATATGCAATTGCAAGATCCTCCTTTGTATTAAGCTCAGCGCGAAGACCTACTTCGATTTTTCCCTGCCACTGCTCATGCATTTCAAGAGCTTTCTGTTTAGCATCCATTTTAAACTTCTCCTTTATATATAGATTAAATTTTATTCAATATGTTTATTATACATTAATAGTTCAAAAAACTCAATATTTTTTTGGTAAAATATTTGTTATTCAACATATTGTTTACTTTTTCAGAGAATTGTGATATAATTTATGGGAATTTTTACTCCCTCAGTCAGCCTCGCTGACGGCTTCCTCTGTGAGGCAGGCAAAGACAGAAGGAGTATTACCGTAGTGCATTTATTCATCCCGAAGGGATACCTTAACTTTTGCGTAGCAAAAATTTCGCACGCCACAGGCGTATTTCACATTGCATAGCAATATTTCACAAATTCCGCAAGGAATTTATATCACTGCCGAAGGCTCAAGTCATAATATATCAGGAGGAACAAATGGTACTTGATGCAAAAAATGTTTGCCGGTATTACAGCGGCGAGCTTATACTGGATAATATTTCACTTAAAATTGAAGATAACGACCGCATTGCCCTTATAGGCTCAAACGGTTCGGGCAAGACCACTCTTCTTGATATTATTTCGGGAGAGAAGTCGCCCGATGAGGGTGAGGTTATTTTTTCAAAGAAAGAAATAGGCTATCTTAAGCAGAATCCCGATATAACCTCGGGTCTTACGGTATATCAAGAGGCGGAAACCGTTTTTTCCGAGCTTCTTTTAAAAGAGAAAAAGCTTAATCTTCTTTATGAAAAAATAGGAAAAGAAACCGATGAAGCGGAACTTAAGAATCTCAACCGTGAGTATGCCGCTCTTCAGACAGATTTTGAACAGAAAGACGGATATAACATCCGTGTTAAAATAAATACCGTTTTAAACGGAATAGGGTTTGCAGGAAGGGATTTCGATACTCCCGTAAACGTTCTTTCCGGGGGA
>JAZQFU010000063.1:0-14201 GCA_045539675.1 Clostridia bacterium
ATGGAGCTTCTTATTATGATAGATGCATTCAAGAGAGCATCAGCGGGAAGAATAACCGCAGTTCTTCCTTATTTCGGATATGCAAGACAGGATAGAAAATCCAAGGCAAGAGATCCTATCTCTGCAAAGCTTGTTGCAGACCTTATTACTGCTGCAGGTGCAGACAGAGTTCTCACCATGGATCTTCATGCGGCTCAGATTCAGGGCTTTTTCAATATTCCTGTTGACCATCTTTTAGGTTCTGCAGTTCTCTGGCCCTATTATGCAGAGAAATTTGCAGGCGAAGAAAATATTGTTATTGTATCACCCGATCTTGGAAGTGTAACAAGAGCAAGATTCTATGCAGATAAGCTGGATGCACCCATTGCAATCATTGATAAACGCCGTCCCAAGGCTAACGTTTCCGAGGTTATGAATATTATCGGAGAAGTTAACGGAAAGCATGTTATACTTGTTGATGACCTTATAGATACAGCAGGAACCATCGTTCACGCTGCAAATGCACTTAAAGAAAGAGGTGCTTTAAGCGTAAGCGCAGGATGTACTCATGCAGTATTATCCGGTCCCGCTATCGAGAGAATAACAAATTCGGCAATAGACGAGCTTGTTGCTCTCGATACCATAAGACTTACCGAAGAAAAGCAGTTCCCCAAGCTTAAGACCTTATCTGTTGCTCCCGTATTTGCTGAAGCAATTGAAAGAATCTATGAAGATATTTCGGTAAGTACCTTGTTTATTTAATGAGGCAGTTGTCGGTAAGCTTCCGATGGCTAATAAGGACTGTTGCTTTGTTGCGGCAGTCCTTTTTTAAAAACTATGCAGGCTGAAAGAGGAATACATTATGAAAATTTTTGCGGGACTTGGAAACCCCGGAAGAGAATATGAATTCACAAGACATAATACGGGCTTTCTTACCGTAGATTTATATGCACAGGAAAAGGGAATAAAAATAAACCGTTTAAAGCACCGTGCTCTTATTGCAGAGGAATTCGTAAACGGCGAAAAGGTTGTATTTGCAAAGCCTCAGACCTATATGAATGCCAGCGGCGAATCCATAAGAGAGCTTTCAAAGTATTATAATGCCTCTCCCGAGGATATTATAATAATATATGACGATATTTCTCTTCCCTTGGGCAGAATGAGAATCAGAAAAAAAGGCTCCGCCGGGGGTCATAACGGAATAAAAAGCATCATATATCAGTTACAGACGGAGGAATTCCCACGTATTAAAATCGGAGTTTCCGGCTGTGAGCAGGGAAAGATGATTGAGCATGTGCTTGGAGGCTTTTCAAAAAAAGAGCTTGAAACCCTTCGTGAAATAGCCCTGAAAACAGGGGAAGCAATAGATGATATATTAAAAAACGGCGTTGATTCCGCAATGAATAAATTTAATTCGGTGAGTATCTGATGTTTTATGAGATTTTTAAGAAGAATAAGGAATTCACAAGAGTTACCGAGGGCTTTAAAGACAACCGGATAAATATTACGGGCCTTACCGATTCGGCTAAGGCTCATTTTCTCTATGGAATTTTCAGGGAAACAAATAAAAAGCTTCTGATTGTTGCAAGAAGCGGACAGCTTGCCCGTGAATTCCGTGATGCAATGCGTTTTTTTGGTGTTGAAGCAGCAATTTTTCCCGAAAGGGAGTTTAATTTTTATAATATAGACGCAGGAAGCAATGAGCTTTTTCTGCAGAGAATGGAGTTTTTAAGAAAGGCTCTGACCGATGAGCCGGGAGTTTTTATAACTACTCCCGAGGCTTTTACCGAACCGGTGCTTTCAAAGGGAAAGCTTGAAAATGCCCGGTTTAAGGTGGAGCTTGGGGGAACGGTTGACGAAGCGGAGCTTTCGGAAAAGCTTACAGCTCTCGGATATAAGCGGTGCGATATGACCGAGTTTCCCGGTCAGTTTTCAATCCGTGGCGGCATAACGGATATTTACAGTCCCCATTCAACCTATCCATTGAGAATAGAGCTTTTCGGGGATGAGGTGGATTCTTTAAGATTTTACGATCCTCATACCCAGCTTTCGGTGGAAAATATAAAGGAAACGGAAATTACGCCCGTTTCTGAAATAATACTTACCGCAGAAGAAAGAAAAAAGCTTATTGAAAAGCTTTCTGAGCTTTCAGGAAAAGCAAAATCAGAAAAGCTTAAGGAGGCAATACGCCTTGACAGGGAAAGACTGGAAAACGAAGGCGTATTTTTGGGAATTGATAAATATACCGACTATATTTTCCCGGAAAAGAATACAATTCTTGATTACTTCGGGAAGAACGAAGCGGTTATAATATATGACGATCCCCAGAGAATTGCGGAAAAATGCGATGCAATTTCCCTCGAAAGAGGAGAGATGGTAACCGATTTAATTGAAAAGGAAACGGTGGTTCCGGGAAGCGTAATTTTCCCCTCAGCCGAAGAGGTAATCTTAAAGAGTCTTAAATATCCCGTAATTGCCCTTACGGGCATCTTAACGGGAAAGGAGCTTTTCCGTCCGGATAAGATATTTAACGTAACCTCAGCGGATACCCCCTCCTATTACGGAAAGCTGAATCTTTTCGTTTCGGATATTTTAAATTATAAATCAAAGGGGTGTGCGGTGGTTATTCCCGTGCCTCCCACAAGGCTTTCCGGTTTCAGAAGCTACCTTCTTTCCATGGGAATAGAGGCGCATATCTGCGAGGAGGGAGATAAAGCACCCCAAAAAGGTGTTTATCTTATGAGCAGAGTGGGCTATAAGGGCTTTTCCTATCCGGAGGAAAAATTTGTGCTTTTATTTGATTCCTCCATTTTCGGGGAATATAAAAAGCCCCTTAAGAAGAAAAAGGAAAGCTCGGGCCTTCAGTTTTCGGATTTGCAGCCCGGTGATTATGTTGTTCATTCGGTTCACGGAATCGGTAAATACGTAGGAACCGAGCAGCTGGTGATGGACGGAATAAAAAAGGAGTTCGTGAAAATCAAATATCAGGGAACGGATAACCTTTATCTCCCCGTAAATCAGCTGGACAGCTTAAGTAAATATATCGGTGCAGGGGAGAGACAGGTTAAACTTCATAAGCTTGGAGGTCAGGAATTCAAAAAGGTCAAGCAGAGGGTAAGGGAATCCTGCGCAGAGCTTGCGGATAAGCTTATTGCTCTTTATGCGGAAAGGGAAAAAACGGTCGGATATGCGTTTTCGCCCGATACGGATATGCAGATTTCCTTTGAGCAGACCTTTCCTTATACCGAGACGGATGACCAGCTGAAGAGCATAAGAGACGTTAAAAGGGATATGGAAAGTCAGCGGCCCATGGACAGATTAATCTGCGGAGACGTTGGCTACGGCAAAACGGAAATTGCCTTAAGAGCGGCATTCAAATGCGCCTGCGAGGGCAAGCAGACCGCTTATCTTGCGGCAACAACCGTTCTTGCTCAGCAGCATTACAATACCTTCAGATCAAGAATGGAGGATTTCCCCGTAACCGTTGAAATGCTTTCCCGCTTCCGCTCAAAAAAGGAGCAGGAGCAGATTTTGAAAAAGCTTAAAGCAGGTACGGTGGATATAGTTATAGGAACTCACCGCATACTTTCAAAGGATATAGAATTCAAAGACCTCGGACTTCTTATAGTGGATGAGGAGCAGCGGTTCGGCGTTGAGCATAAGGAAAGAATGAAGGAAATAAAAAAGAACGTTGAGGTTCTTACTCTTACTGCAACTCCAATTCCCCGAACCCTTCATATGTCTATGCTTGGAATAAGGGATATGAGTGTTTTATCCGAGCCTCCCATGGACAGATTCCCCGTTCAGACCTATGTTACGGAATATAAGGAGCCCATTGTTTACGATGCTATTGAAAGAGAGCTTTCAAGAAAGGGGCAGGTTTTCTATCTTTTCAACAATACGGAAAAGATTTCCTTTACGGCAGACCGTCTTCAGAAGGCATTTCCCGAAGCGAACGTTGCCTACGTTCACGGAAAAATGAGCGAAACGGTTATTGAAAGAACTTTTCTTAAAATGCTTAACGGAGAAATTGATATTCTCGTCTGCACCACCATTATAGAAACGGGAATTGATATTTCAAATGCCAATACAATAATAGTTGAGGGAAGCGACAGGCTCGGGCTTTCGCAGCTTTATCAGCTCCGCGGAAGAGTAGGGCGCTCGGGAAGGCTTGCCTATTGCTATCTTACCTACGATAAAAATAAGGTGCTTACGGAGCAGTCGGAGGGAAGGCTTAAGGCAATAAAGGAATTCACGGAATTCGGATCGGGCTTCCGTATTGCAATGAGAGACCTTGAAATCCGCGGTGCCGGAAATCTTCTCGGTGCGCAGCAGCACGGTCATATGGACGCGGTAGGCTACGATATGTATATTAAAATCTTAAATTCCGCAATCCGTGCGAAAAAAGGTGAGGAGGAAATTGAAGAGCTTACCTGCAGAGTGGATTTAAGAGAGGATGCATATATTCCCGAAAGCTATATTACCGTTCACGATATGAGAATGCTTGCCTATAAAAAGGTGGCGGCGGTGTCAAAGGAAGAGGAAGCGGATGATCTTGTTGACGAGTTTACCGACCGTTTTTCCGATCCGCCTCTTCAGGTTTTGTCGCTTATTTCGGTTTCGCTTATAAAATCTCTTGCGGAGCAGGTTAAAATCTGTGAAATAACGGAAACTCCCACGGCTGTGAATTTCTATTATTTTGCGGCAAAGGATCTGAATTTTGAAAAAATTTCAGAAGTTAATTCGGAATTCAGAGGACAGATAATGGTCTTATCGGGAAATAAGCCCGGCTTTTCCTGGCGTATGAATCCCGAGGGAAAGAAAAACAAGCTTTCAAATATTAAGAAAATATTACAAATGCTCAAATAATATATTACAATTTTTTCTAAACTCTTTTCAAAATTCTCATTTACGTTTATACTTTACTTACGAATAATTATCTGAAAGGATGAGAAAAATGAAATTAAAGAGCAAAGCAATATATATCGCTGCCGTTCTCGTTATCTGTCTTTTCTGCGGATGCGTTACTGTTACTCAGCCTCCCGTGGGAAGCATTGACGGTGTCGATATTACCATGGAAGAATATAAATACTTCCTTTTTACAATGGTTTATTCAACTGAAATGAATATTGGCGGTCAGGTTGATCTTGATACCTACTGGGAAACCGAGGTTGAAGGAAAAACCGCTTATGAAACCGTTAAAGAGCAGACCTATGAAGATATGCTTAAAATCTATGTGAGCGTGGCTCAGGCTGAAAAAGACGGTATTACCGTAACCTCTGATGAGGTTTATCAGATTAAATCCCAGATGCTTTCAGGCTTCGCTTCCGAAAGCGATTTCAATTCAAGAAGCGGAGTTTCCTCTGCAGCGCTTTCCAAGGTTTCCGAAAAGCTTGCAATCTATAACAAGCTTATTACCGAGAAGCAGGCAGACGAAGAGTTTGCGGTTACTCCCGAAGCAATTAAAGAAGCATATTTAAGCAGCTATTTCAAGGCAAAGCATATTCTTCTTTCAAATACCGATATGGCATCCGGAGAAGCTCTTTCAGAGGAGCAGCTTAAGGAAAAGAAGGCAAAGGCGGAAGACCTTCTTGCAAAAATCAAGGCAGGCGCAGACTTCGATGCCCTTATGGCTGAAAACTCTGAGGATCCCGGTTCTGCCCAGAGCCCCGAAGGATATACCTTCACCGAGGGCGAAATGGTTCCCGAATTTGAAAATGCGGTTAAAGCTCTTGAACCCGGTCAGGTTTCCGAAATCGTTGAAGGAAGCTACGGATATCACATTATCAAGAGAGTCGAGCTTACTGCTGATGAATCAAGCGAAGAATATCAGGCAATCGCCTCCAATATAGGTTCAAATCTTTTCTTCGAAAAGCTTGACGAAAAAATTGAGGAGTGGAAGGGTAATTTCAACATAGTTGAAAATAAAGATGCTCTTTCATCCGTAAAAAGAAAGTAAACAGAATAAGCAGATTGTTAAAAAATAAACTTTGTTGACAGAGAGTGTTTTTTCTGTTATAATCTAAGTGATTCGTGACCGGCGTTAAAGCATACTTTATGTATGTCTCGCAGAGTTTACTGCGGGGGAGCGGATCATTTTAAGCCGTACGCCTGGGCAGGATTAAATCCTGCCCTTTTGTTTTGTTCAATATACAGACAGGAGGTTTTAATATGAATAATGCGTGGAGAGGCTTCAAAGAAGGAAGCTGGACGGAAAATATCGACGTAAGAGATTTTATTCAGAAAAACTATACCCCCTACGAAGGAGACAGCAGTTTTCTTAAAGGGCCTACAGAAAGAACAGAAAGACTCTATGCAAAGGTTCAGCAGTTATTTAAGGAGGAGCAGGAAAAGGACGGAGTTCTTGATATTGCAACTAACCGTGTTTCTTCCATTCTTACCTATGCTCCCGGATATATAGAAGAGGGCGAGGATATAATCCTCGGTCTTCAGACCGAAAAGCCCTTATGCCGTGCAGTCAATCCCTTTGCGGGCTTTCGTAATGCCCAGCAGGCATGCGAAGCCTACGGCTATGATATCGGAGATGACGTAAGAACCGAGTTTACTTACAGAACTACCCATAATACGGGTGTTTTCAGAGCATATACCGATACCATGAGAAAGGCACGTCATGCAGGAATTCTTACGGGGCTTCCCGATGCTTACGGAAGAGGCCGTCTTATAGGTGACTACAGAAGACTTGCTCTCTACGGAATGGACAGGTTAATCGAGCAGAAGCTTAAGGATAAGGCGGAGCTTGGCGAAAAAGATATGACTGATGAAAATATCCGCCTTGTTGAGGATATTTCAAGACAGCTTGAATTTATGTATCAGCTTATTCAGATGGCTGAGCAATACGGCTGTGATATAAGAAGACCTGCAGAAAATTCCTATGAAGCAACCCAATGGCTCTATTTTGCATACCTTGGCGGTCAGAAGGAGCAGAACGGTGCGGCAAACAGTATCGGAAGAATCACAACCTTTCTTGATATATATTATGAAAGAGATCTTAAAGAGGGAACAATAACAGAGGAAAAGATTCAGGAGCTTATTGATGATCTTGTTATCAAGCTTCGTCTTGTAAGACACTTAAGAACCCCCGAATATAACGACCTTTTTGCAGGCGATCCCGTATGGGTAACCTGTTCTGAGGGCGGAATGGGTGAAGACGGAAGAACTCTCGTAACAAAGAATTCCTTCAGACTTCTCAATACCTTATATAATTTAGGCTCATCTGCGGAGCCTAATATAACCGTGCTCTGGTCAGACAAGCTTCCCGAGGGTTTCAAGAAATTCTGTGCAAAGGTTTCCATAGATACCGATGCAATCCAGTATGAAAACGATGAGGTTATGAGACCCGATTACGGTGATGACTATGCAATTGCCTGCTGTGTTTCTGCTATGAAATGCGGAAAGCAGATGCAGTTCTTCGGCGCACGCTGTAACCTTGCAAAGGTGCTTCTTATGGCTCTTAACGGCGGTAAGGATGAAATCTATGAAAAGCAGATAGCACCCGAAGG
Organism: Clostridia bacterium; assembly: GCA_045539675.1. Classification (GTDB taxonomy): domain Bacteria; phylum Bacillota; class Clostridia; order UMGS1840; family HGM11507; genus JAZQFU01. The sequence continues at coordinate 7,500 of JAZQFU010000063.1, forward strand.
GAAAATCTTTGAGGCAGGAGTTCCCCTTAAATACGAAGAGGTTATTGAGAGCCTTAAAACCTATATGGCGTGGATGGCAAGGCTTTATGTTAATACAATGAACGTAATCCACAATATGCACGATAAATATGCATACGAAAGACTTATTATGAGCTTCCACGATACGGATGTTGAAAGACTTATGGCATTCGGAATCAGCGGTCTTTCGGTGCTTACCGATTCACTTTCTGCAATAAAGTATGCAAAGGTCATCCCCGTTAAGAATGAAAACGGACTCATTACCGATTTCGTAACCGAAGGTGATTTCCCCAAATACGGAAACGATGATGACAGAGCCGACGATATTGCGAAATGGATAACTTCAGAATTCTATAACGAGCTTATTAAAACTCCCGCATACAGAGGAGCAAAGCATACACTTTCAATTCTTACCATAACCTCAAATGTGGTTTACGGAAGAAAAACGGGAAATACTCCCGACGGAAGAAAAGCCGGAGAGCCCTTTGCTCCCGGTGCAAACCCCATGCACGGAAGAGACTGCGAAGGTGCCCTTGCTTCCCTTAATTCGGTTGCAAAGCTTGATTACGGCTGCTGCCGTGACGGTATTTCAAATACCTTCTCCATAACTCCCGATGCTCTGGGAACAGATGATGAAGACAGAGCAACAAAGCTTACTGCAATTCTTGACGGATACTTTATTCAGGGTGCTCATCACCTTAACGTAAACGTGCTTAACCGTCAGAAGCTGGTGGATGCAATGGAAGACCCCACCCTTTATCCCAACCTTACAATCCGTGTTTCGGGATATGCGGTTAACTTCAATAAGCTTTCAAAGGATAAGCAGCTTGAGGTAATTTCAAGAACCTTCCACGAAAGGATGTAGCAAAATGCGGATTCATTCGGTGGAATCTCTTGCGGCAGTTGACGGAGAGGGAATAAGATATGCCATTTTCTTAAGCGGATGCCCCCTTAAGTGCGCTTATTGTCATAATCCCGATACAAGAAACTGCAATGCAGGAGAAGAGAAAGCTCCCGAAGAGCTTCTTAAGAAAATCGTAAGATATAAAAGCTATTTCACCGTCAGCGGCGGGGGAGTTACCTTCTCGGGCGGAGAGCCTCTCCTTCAGGCGGAGGAAATAAACCGCCTTGGAGCGCTTCTTAAGGAAAATGATATAAACTATGCCCTTGATACCTCGGGAGCGGTAGAGCTTACCGAAGCGGTTAAAAAGGCGGTTGAAGAAGCGGAGCTTATTCTCCTTGACCTTAAGTTTTATGATGCGGAAGGGTTTTCAAAGCATTGCGGCGGAGAATTTGAAAAGTTTAAGAATTTCATTGAATATGTTTCGGAAATAAAAAAACGGTGCTGGATAAGAACCGTTGTGGTTCCCGGAATAAACGATTCCGAAGAGGAGCTTTTAAAATACGTAAGCTTCTTAAAGCCCTATAAAGATGCCGTTGAAAAATATGAGCTTCTGCCTTTCCATACCCTTGGTTTTTTCAAATATGAAAAAGCGGGAATTGAAAATCCCCTTGAAGGATATCCGCCTATGGATAAGGAAAGACTTAAAGTGCTTCAGGAATTTGTTAACAGTAAAATTAAATAAAAAGGCGATGCATTCCTTTGCGGAGTGCATCGCTTTTTTGAAATGAGAAATAAAATGTAAAAATTATAGTCAGATTTCCTTAAAGCCTTCGCCCACTACCTCTCTTACCTCAGAGATTACCGTGAAGGCGTTTTTATCTATTTCCTTTATTTTTGCCGTAAGGGAATGAACCTCACGGGGGCGGACGATGCACATAAGCATCATATTGTCTTTTTCGTTATAAAGCCCTTTACTGTAAATTCCCGTAACGCCTCTTTCCATTTTATCCATAATATATGCGGCGATTTCTTCGTTTTTTTCCGAAATGATATATAAGGATTTTGCCACGTCACCCCGGATTAATATAAAGTCGGTTACCTTGCTGCTTATATAAAGGGAAATAACCGAGTAGAGCATAATGGTATAGTTATCAAAAACGAGACCTGAAGCGAAAATAATTGCCGAATCAATAAAAAGAATAAAGCTTGCCACCGAAATATGGGGAATAAGCTTATGAAGCATAAGTGCAGCGAAATCACTTCCGCCGGTAGAAGCTTCCGTATAAACGGCAAGACCTACTCCGATTCCCACGAGTATTCCGCCGAAGATTGATGCTATAAGCATATCATCATTGTAGCTTCCCCAGGATTTTGTTACCTCAAGAAAGAAGGAAACAAGAAATATTCCTGCAAGGGTTTTTATAAGCGAGGATTTGGGCAGGGTGCGGAAGCCGAAAATAAAAAGAGCAATATTTATAACAAGGTTGGTTACCGAAAGAGGAATATCCGAAATATAATAAAGAACCGTTCCTATTCCGCTTACTCCTCCCGTTGAAATTTTTGAGGGCACAAGAAATACATTTATCCCTACCGCAAGAATGAGGGAACCGAATGCCAGAATAAAATAATCTTTAAGAATTTTTCTTATATTACTCATAAATCCTCCGTTTTTCTTTACAAAATCATTGCTTTGAATTATAATATTATTATAAAGCATACCTTCAGGTTATTCTTGCCATTTATAAATAATATTATGTCATAAATTTAAGGAGGAAGTATTTTGAGACGAAGCAGTGGTGTTTTAATGCATATATCATCTCTTCCGGGGGATTATTCCATAGGCTCCTTCGGAAAAGAGGCTTTTAAGTTTATAGATTTTCTTAAGGAGTGCGGATTTACCCGGTGGCAGGTGCTTCCTTTTGCAGTGCCGGATAGCTATAATTCTCCCTATAATTCTTTTTCCGCCTTCGGGGGTAACCCTTATTTCATAGATTTGCCCACCTTATATGAAGAGGGGCTTATAACGGCGGAGGAGCTTGAACGGGCAAAACAGAAGACTCCCTATGTTGCAGAATTTGAAAGACTGCGTGAGGAAAGAGTTCCTCTTCTTATGCTTGCATCGGAAAGAGCATCAAATAAAGAAGAAATAAAAAGATTTATTGAGAAAAGACCCAGACTTCTTGAGTTCTGCCGGTTTATGACGAGAAAGCAAATGAACGGCTATGCCCATTGGCAAAGCTGGGTGGATGCACCCATAGACGAAAAAATTCTCTTCGGCTGGGAATTTATTCAGTATAATTTTTATACACAGTGGCAGCGGGTTAAAAAATATGCCAACGAATCGGGAGTTTCGATTATAGGCGATATTCCTTTTTATGTATCCTTCGATAGCTGTGACGTGAGAAGTAATAAGAAGCTTTTTATGCTTGACGAAAGAGATAAGCCGTCAAATGTTGCAGGAGTTCCTCCCGATTATTTTTGTGAGGACGGTCAGCTCTGGGGAAATCCTCTCTATAACTGGGAGGAAATGAAAAAAGACGGCTACGGCTGGTGGCGTGAAAGAATATCATATATGGCAGAGCTTTTTGACGGAATAAGAATAGACCATTTCAGAGCTGTGGAATCCTTCTGGTCTGTGCCCGGAGAGGCGAAAACCGCAAAAGAGGGCAAATGGGTTAAAGGCCCCGGAATGGAGCTTGTTAATGCAGTCCGTGAAGCGGCAGGAGACAGCTTTATAATTGCTGAAGACCTTGGTGATATTACCGATGAGGTAAGAGAGCTTGTTGAGGAAAGCGGCTTCCCCGGAATGAGAGTATTTCAGTTCGGCTTTATGGGAGAGGGCGACAGTCTGCATAAGCCTCATAACTATTCTTCAAATTCCGTTGCATATTCGGGAACTCACGATAATAATACCTTGCTTGGCTATCTCTGGGAGCTTACGCCTGAAAGAAGAAGGGATATGCTTTATTATTGCGGACATTTTGATGAGGACTGGGGCAGAGGCTGGGAAAGCGTTATAAGATGCATTTTTGCCTCTCATTCGGATACTGTGCTTTTCCCCGTTCAGGATCTTCTGGGTTATGGCTCGGATACCCGCTTAAATCAGCCGGGCAGAGCCGAGGGTAACTGGCAATACCGGTTAACCTTCCCTCAGCTTGAGGAAATTTCAAGAGAAAAATATAAGAAAATGAATTATATATATAACAGATAGATTTTGTTATATTAAAATTGTATTAAAGTATTCATACCATCAGGGGACAATAAATAATTGATTTTTTGCAGAAAGCGTGGTAAAATACAGATATAAACAAGGAGGTGCTTGCTATGTGTACTAAGAATCAATTGGATGAAATTATTGGCAGAATAGTTGATTTTTCAAGGGAAACTTTTGGAGATAAGTTCAGAAACGTAATCCTGTACGGTTCTTATGCGCGGGGTGATTATGATGACGAATCTGATATAGATATCATGATAATGGTCGATATGAGCCGTGAAGAGCTTGCAGACTTCAGGCAGATTGTGAATAATTTCTGCACAGATCTGGATTTGCAATATAGTGTATTATTATCTTCCAAGCTGCAAAGCCAGCCCTTCTTTAATGAATGGATGACTGCGTTACCCTTTTACAGAAATGTTATGAAGGAAGGGATTGTTTATGCCTGAGGAAAACAAAAAAGCACTGTGTAAATACAGAATTGAAAGAGCATATGAATGTCTTAAAAGCGCAGAATTTTTAATTATTGCAGAGGATTATTCGGCTGAACAGATAGAAAATGCAAGAAAATTTGTGGAAACGGTTGACGTATATATAAAGAGGATAATCGGATAGAGTTTTATAAAATTAATACAAAAAACCTGAAAACCGCAGGATTGCGGCTTTCAGGTTTTTTATATATTCGTTTTTCGGATTATCTCCGAAATCCATATGTATTTCCGGGGTAATAAAATCCGGCTTTCTTTTTGTATCGGGATTTTTTTCCATATCCCATATTTCATAACCGAGATAATAATTCTGCGTTGCCTTGTTGATTGCGTATTCAATATGCTTATAAGGCACATAAATTGTACCCTTTATAAGCGGCGGGTGGTCTGAAATAACCGATACCGGCTTATGCTTTATTCCTTCGGGATTCACAATCATTGCATTCATTCCCGGTTCAAATTTAAAGGTGTAGTTTAGCTTTTTTATTCCTATTCCCATGTTGTCGGTCGGATATTCCGCAAAGCGGAATATAAATGCTCCGTTCTCTTCTGTAACGCTTCCCTCCTCGAATAATTCGGCAAGCTCATATAAGGGCAGATAGAGGGTTTCACCGTCAAAGAAGGGCTTGTTAACAAAGCCTGCTTTTTTGCCGTTAACGGTAATTTCAATTTTATATTTTTCGTTTTCCGAAATTGCGCCCGAAGCTGCCATGGAAACGAAAACTGCAAGCAAAATAAGAAGCAGGGTAATTGCAGTAATCAAAAGCTTGTGAAAGCCTGTTGGCTTACCCGTTATACTGCGGAACCGTTTTTCTATGAATTTTCCGCTTCCGCTCATTTTTGTGGTATAAAGTTCAGACATTTTTCCTCCTTTTTATAATCAGAAATAAAATAACAATAACAATAACAATAACAATAATTGCTGCGATGATAACTGCAGGAAGAAACGGTGCGCTTTCTTCTTTATAGGAGGGATGCAGAGAAAAAAGCTTTTTTGCATCCTCACGGCTCATGGTAAAATCCTTCATGGGCAGACGGCTCATAAAGGGAGCGTATCTGTCTGCTTCGCCGTAAATACTTACGGCAACGTATGGGCTTTCTCCTTCCGAAGGGTGACACATAATATAAATAAATTCCTCATGCCTTGCCTTGGGGTAGGAATCCTTAACATCCGTAAGGATTATTTTTTCCGCAAGCTTAAGAAACTTCTTTTTATCTGCATTAACGGTTTCCGTGCCGTTGCTTACCAAAATGCTTTCGGCATTTTTCAAGCCTTCCCCCAGAAATTCCGAAAGGGTTTGTTTCTTCCCCAGATTCAGTCTTTTTATTTCTGCGCGCTCATAAGCACCCTCGTCAATAAAATATTGCATTTGCTCTGCCAGAGATTGATTGTTCCGCTCTTTAAGAACAAGCTTTCCGTTTTCTATGGGCTCAAGTGCATAAATATAGGTGTTGTTTGAATTAAGATGCCCGACGAATAATTCCATTCCCTTTTCTGGAACTATTTTTCCGAAGTTTACATCTTTGAATGTTCGAAGCTCTCCCTCTTCTATATCTCCCTTAAGCTTTTTAAGAACCTTTAAATGTATGTTACATACCGTATTGGGATAATCATCCTCCACGTAGGTTATTTCAAAATCCTCAAGGCTTGCGGCAAAAACAAGAGCCGAATCGTCATAGATTAAATCCGTATCAATAGAGCCGCCGTATGCAGTTAAAGAAAACAATATCATAAGAATAAAAACAGTTAATTTTTTCATAGAAACCTCCATATGCGAATACTAACCGTCGGAAAGTCGGACTTCCGAAAAAGCCTTCCCCTGTGGGAGGGGAAGGTGCCGAGGTACGAGGCGGATGAGGTGGTATAGTAAATCATGAAAACGTGATATCACAGAAATGCTCACTATAATTCTATAATAACATCCGATATTTCAGTTATATCATGCAAAGGGCTTAAGGGGATTCCGAATTCCCCTTTCCCCTTTGCAATCCCCACAACCCCACAACCCCCAACCGGGTGCTCAAGCGCCGCACGGCTGCTGTGCATTGTGAAACAGTTCGAATCTCCGACGGCTACGGTATAACCGTAAAACTATAGGTCTTTCTGTAGTTAAGCGGTGAATAACCGGTATGACGTT
>JAZQFU010000064.1:0-3034 GCA_045539675.1 Clostridia bacterium
AAGAAGGTACGATATTAATAATAAGCCTACCACTTTGGCTCCGCCTTATGCGGATAAGCAGACGGGAACCTATGAAGAAATAAAAATGGATGATGAGAACAGCATTCTCCACGTTCGTCTTTATTCTTTAAATCCTCAGCCCAATGCGGTTATTGAATACAAATTCGGTAATAATGATTTTACCTGGAAGCAGTATAACGATATTTCAGACGGAATAGTCCGGCTGAAGGAATATACAGTTCTTCAGCTTCGTGCAAGACTTGATGACGGTGTCGGAAACCTAAGCAACGATCCCGTAAGTGATATGGTCAGCTATGTTTATGATTTTATTCCTCTTCCGCCCGTGATTGAGAAGGAATCGGGAACCTATGTTCCTCCCCTTGAAACCGAAATATTCTATTCGGATAATATCCCCGAAGGAATGGATTATACCATAATGTACCGTAAAAACGGTGACGGTGTAAACAGGGTTTATTATGACGGAATCAAGCTTCCCATAACCGAAACACTCTCCTTCAAGGCGTATGTTATAAATAACAAAACCAAGAGAGTAAGTAACAACGTAGTTAACTACTATATTATCGAGGATGCAGCAACCTCAGGTCTCGTGGGAAGAACTCCCGATCCGAGAAGAATAAGTGCAGATGATATCGGTAAGGGAATCTATACTGAGGGAATCAAGCTTTATTCCAAGAAGACCGATGAACCTGTTGAAATAGTTTATAAGTATGCTTATAAAACAGTTGATATGGATGATGACGATTCTGAAATAGAAACTCCCTTCTATACCTACAGCGACAAGATGCCTATTCAGCTTAATACCAATATGGATTATATTAAGATGTATGCTTACCTTGTATATGCAGACGGCGTGAATAAGGGTCAGGTTGTAGAGGGAAGTGAAACTGATTTCCACGTTATAGATATCGTTCATCTTGATCCTGCGCTTACCAATCTTGAAATTGCAAAGCCCGGAGTTATTGAATGGGAAAATAATCAGGAATGGTATCCCGTAAAGGATGCGAAATACGATGAAAAGGTAGTTCTTTATTATACTGTCGACGGTTCTGATCCCTCCGATCCTGCAAACGATAAGAGAATCAGATGGGAAAGCATAGAAAAAGATACGAAAAAGCTTACGGGAACAACTCTTGTAAAAACAATTTACTACAGCTCATGTAATGATGACTGCTATTCCTGTAAGACGGGAAGACCCGAAGAATGCTGGTATTCCGTATACGGCCCATTAACCGAGTTCACCTATACCGTGCCTACCAAGGTTGTCGGTGGTGGAGGCGGTGGCGGTGGAGGCGGAAGCACCACCATTGATAAGACCAGAAAATATACCGTTGATATGTTCGGCTATGAGCATCCTACTCATATAAGCTATATCAAGGGATATCCCGACGGAAGTGTTCAGCCGGAGGGTAATATCACCAGAGAAGAGGTTGCGGTAATCCTTTACCGTATCAAGCATAAGGAATATGACGAGCCCTTCACTATGACAGGCGAAGTATTCCCCGATGTTAATAAGGATCGCTGGTCGGTTTATGAAATCGAGTATATGACTCAGTCAGACGTTATATACGGATATCCCGACGGAAGCTTTGTTCCTTCAGGCAATCTTACCAGAGCAGAATTTTCCGCTCTTATAAGAAGGTTTATAAATGCAAAGACAGATAATGCGGCAAGCCCCTTTGGTGACCTTGAGGAAACTCACTGGGCATATGAGGATATTATGGGTCTTTATCGTGAAGGTATAATGATAGGTTATGAGGATGAAACCTTCCATCCCGAGGCTCCCATTTCAAGAGCCGAGGTAATGAATGTTATCAATAAGATTCTGGGAAGAAATCCTTCACCTTCATATGTTAAATCCCTTGATTTCAACCCCTTCAATGACCTTTATATCAGCGAATGGTATTATGTGGATGTTATGGAAGCAACCATAACCCATAACTACTATCTTGATTCAAAGAAGCCCTATTATGAAATTAAGTGGGAAGATTGTAAATAAAACGGTTTATGCGGAGTGTTCTATGAACACTCCCCATTTTTGCGTGGAAAGCTCTCCGACGGCTAAACTTCGGAGTATTTATCCCTTAAATAAAATAAAAAACCGAAAAAGAGAAATTTAACTCTTTTTCGGTTTTATCTTACAATATGACCGTGCAACAATTAACAAAGGGGATTATTGACTTTTTTTTAATAATTTGTTGCTCTCATTGAGAAGTAGCTCTGAGGATGTGTGCAAACGGGGCAAACCTCGGGAGCTTTTGCTCCGATATGAATATGACCGCAGTTAAGGCATTCCCAGATTGTATCTCCGTCTCTTGAGAATACGATTCCGCCTTCAATATTTGCGAGAAGCTTTCTGTATCTTTCCTCATGCTCTTTTTCTATTTTTGCAACCTCAGAGAAAAGGAAGGCAATGTGGTCAAAGCCCTCTGCCTTTGCTTCTTCTGCAAAGGTTTTATACATATCGGTCCATTCATAGTTTTCTCCTGCAGCCGCATCAGCAAGATTTGGCGCAGTTTCGGGAATTCCGCCGTCGTGGAGAAGCTTGAACCAGATTTTTGCATGTTCTCTTTCATTGTTTGCAGTTGCTTCGAAAAGCTGAGCAATCTGAACGAACCCGTCTTTTTTTGCCTTTGAAGCATAATATGTATATTTATTTGTAGCCTGGGATTCTCCTGCGAAAGCTGCTAAAAGATTAGCCTCTGTTTTTGTTCCTTTTAAATTCATAATTTCCAACTCCTTTTTTTAAAAGATTATACAGCTTTTTCCTTTATTTGTCAATAGATATTATACTGAGACGTGAAAAACGGGACGTATAAGTCCCGTTTTTCAGTGCATCATATCATCCATTGCTCTTTCAAGCTTTCTTTTTACGCATTTTTTGTCTTTTGGGCTTATCGGGTCAAAGGCTATTCCCATTGCGGCTCCAACCGTTGCGCCTATAATCATACCCTTTAAAAATCCGTTTTTCATTTTAAATTCCTTCCTTTCTTTTTTCAGTTTTAGTTTTTCCTTC
>JAZQFU010000065.1:0-2559 GCA_045539675.1 Clostridia bacterium
ATGGACACGGTAACGGCAGCTTTAAAGATCATCTTCTTTCTGTCAATGCGGATTTCTATACACCGGTTGATGATAATCTTTCAGCAACGGGAGAAATACTGAGTGTTGAAAATACCGTTTTTGATCTACGTGAAGGAAAAATTTCTGTTACCGGCTACGATCACAACTTCATTTTAAGTGATACTGCATATATGAAAAAAGCTGCTGCAGCAACAGGTCTTATAAGCGGAATAACAATGACAACATATACCACAAAACCGGGAATACAGATTTATACTTCTGTTGCGCTTGATGAAGGCACCCCTGGAAAAGACGGAAAAACATATGGATATGGGAGCGGAATCTGCTTCGAAACACAATTTTTCCCCAACTCACCAAATTTCTCTCATTTTCCCGACTGTACCCTTAAGAAGGGTGAAAAATACAATCACAAAACCATATACAGCTTTGGAATATAAAAAATAGTCTCCGGATTGCATTAAAAGCATTCCGGAGATTTTTATTCTATTTTCTTAACTTTCTACAGTATTGAGTACAAAGCTTATCAATACATTCCGAGCATTTCAAAGCCATATTGGTGTTTTCCCAGAATCGTTCCGGATAAGTAAACACACATATTTCCCATACGAGCCATATTATAAATGAAAAAATAACAAGACTCCAGGAAAAGAAGCTGTTTAACGAAATAATCGGCAAAAACATCATAAGATGATCCCAGTTGAATATACGACAAGTTGTGCAGCATTTATTACGCATAATAAGTCTGAAGGGACACCAGATAAGCACACATATAAGATCGCAAACATAAAATACAACAGAAACAAGAACCATAATTTCTGAACTGATTACTCCGCAAAGATGAAGAATACTCAGAGCAACAACAAGAACAAGCCATATAATCATAACTATATATGCCGATGCCGTTGTTTCTTTAATATAATCAATAAGATTCTTCCTGTTGAATTTATCGATTACGGGCTTGAACAAAGATGAAAAGATTTTCTGCGACCCTATGGAAATATGAGCCTTTACCGGCATAAGCTGCACCGTCATATCTATCATCCAGATTATCCACAAAATGTGCAGTAAGCTGAAGCTTTTAAAGAACTCCAGACCATTTATAACCTCAAATTCTTTTTTATTATAAAGCAACAGCAAGATCGTTATGAGAAGAATAATCACTCTTCCCCACAGTCTTAAAAAATATATTTTTCTTGTTTTTGAAATATTATGCATTAGGGTTTGACCTCGTTTTCGTATACGATGCTTTTCATCGGATAAGTATGTATTAATACTGCATTACTGTTTTTTTCTTTTTATTATGCCGTACGACTCGTACAGCTTTCCGCCGGAAGTAAAATATTCCTTCATACTCTTCTGCATAGAATTAACGCATTCATAATCAGAAATCTCTTCTTCCTTGATATTCCAACGGAAAATATATTTAAGAGCGGCATTTGAAGCATCTTCCCTGATAACACTGAAAAGTTCACGGAATTTCAGAATATTTGAATCTTCTCTCAGAATTTTTCTCAGATTATCATCCAGCAACCAGGAATGGCAGGTATAAAACCTGTATTCATATTCAGGGAAATACTTTTTGAAGAAATGTTCCGCTTTTTCAAAAGATTTTTCACATTCCTCAAGTGAAAGCCTTCCTCCGGACGGTATATGAACTTCAATAATACTTTCGCCTTTGTTTATTTCATATTCCTCGTCCGTACACTCCGCCTCGCCGAAAGCAAACTGAAGTCTTCCAAGCTTAAAAAGCTGAAACTTCGTATGACGTATCAGCCAGCCTTTTTCTTCAAAGCCGATTTTTTCACCGCTGTAATCTCTGTAACTGTCTGCCCATAATTTCAAATCAGAAAGAGTATCAAACAGAATTTCTTCAGGAATACTTTTTTCTTCATAACTTTTTTTCAGCGATTCACAGCTTAAAAGAAAAAAAGCAAGGCTTAATCTCGGATTATTGATTTCTGATACTTTTTCATAAGACAAGGATTCCAATTCTGCTTTTTCAGCTTCTTCAATAAGTACGGAAAGTAAATCTCCGTAATCTTTTTCAAAACCTAGCAGCTTATACCATTTTTCAATTATCTTTTGCATTGCACTTCTCCTTTTATCTTATGAAATTAGTTCTAACCGGTGTTTCTTTTTCAGGCATACAGATTCCCGCTTTTTTCCCTGCTTCAATGGATTTTAAAAGCCACGCCATATTTTTTGCAAGAATTCTCATTGTCTGAATTCCCTCTTCGTCTTTTAAAACATCTTCTGGGCAGCTTCCGTGAACCATATTCCAGTATCTTGAAGATACAACCGGCATCTGGGATATTGTGAAATATTTATTCAACTGCTCAAATGCTGCAGTAGTTCCTCCTCTTCTTGCGCTGACAATTGCCGCCGCAGGTTTATGCGAAAAACTGCTTCCGGAATAAAATGCTCTGTCCATAAATGATGTCATCGCCCCTGAGGCAGCCGCATAATGAACCGGTGAACCGAATATAAATCCGTCAGCCTCCACGGCAAGCTTATTAAATTCATTTACCTTATCGTCAA
>JAZQFU010000066.1:0-2351 GCA_045539675.1 Clostridia bacterium
CCGATAAGCTTGTAACAAGAGCTGAATTTGTGAAAATGGCGGCAGGTGTATACTGTATGGAATTTTCTGCCGAAAAAAGCTATTACAGTGATGTTACGTCAGAGCATTTTGCGTTTAACGAAATATCATATATTACTTCACGCGGAATCGTAACAGGCTACGGAGACGGCACCTTCAGGCCCGATGACAGTGTATCATTCGGAGAAGCAGTAAAAATCATGGTGCTGATGCTCGGGTATGACTACAGAATATCAGGCGATAAAAACAGCATTGCCCTTTGTATGTATGAAGCAAAGCTGATGGGGCTGCTTAACGGACTTGATATTGCATATACCGATAAGTTAAGCAGGGGAGCTGCTTGCAGACTTATAAATAATGCACTTGATATTCCGCTTCCCGTGGCAACCGGTGTTAAGGGTGATAATTATATTTACGAAATATCCGCGGATAAGAATCTATTAAGTGAATATCTGAAGCTCAGAAGAGATGAAGGAATTGTTTCGTCAAATGAGTTTTCATCCATAAAGGGTGTGCCTGTTGCACCTGAAAATCAGATAATAATCAACGGCATATATTTTAAATCAGACTCTGTTGCAGTATCTGAGTTGCTGGGGCAGAATGTAAAATTTATCTACCGTATTGACGACGATGCCGACGTAAAGGAGATTATTTTCATACAGCCCGTAAATAACAGTGTTACCTGTGTCAAAAGCAGATATTACCGTGGGTTTGAGAATAATATCTTTAAGTATACGGATGACGCGGAAAATGAAAAGGAAATCAGAATTTCGCCTGAAGCCGATATCGTTATAAACGGCAGTCCTGCAAAATTTTCTCCGGATATGTTTGATATCGGATACGGAGAAATCAGGTTCATAAAGGCTGACGGAAGTTCTCTTTGTGAAACGGTATTCATTGATAAATATGAACAGTATGTGGTAGGAAGTATCAATAACACAACAAATGTTATTATTGATTATCTTGACGGCTCAAAAAAGCTTGATTTGTCCGGTGATAACAAGAAGATAATAATTTTCGGAACTGACGGCAAGGAAAGTTCCTTTGCAAATATCAAAGCAAAGAATCTGCTTTCTGTTGTTGAAGGAGCGGATTATAAGAAGGTTTATATATCAGGAAATATATTCAGCGGAATAATTGAATCCTTCGTTGATGATAAGGTTTTTGTAGGCGAAAATGAATATATAGTGAATCCTTATTCCAACACAGGAAAGCTTGATTTCGGAACGGTATATAATTTCTATACCGATATATTCGGGTATATAGGTTACTTTGAGAAAGGAACAGTTAACAGTAACGATTATGCCTTTATTATGAAGTTTGTGCCGAAAAATGAGGCAGGGGAAGAAAATATTCTTGCAAAAGTATATATTCCCGGAAAAGGAATAGGTGGTTACAAGCTGGCTTCAAATCTTGAGATTAACGGAGAAAGTGCAAAAAATGCCGATATTGAGGAACTGACAGAAAGACTTTCGGGAGATGTTACTCAGCTGGTGGTTATGAAATTCAACGATAAAGAAGAAATAAGGGAAATAACCACAGCAACTCCCATAAGAGAGCTTGAAAAACGGGGAGAAGACGGCTTCTGCCTTCTCAGTGAAAGAAGTTCATACATTGTAACAAATGAGGATTCCAAAAATCTGTCTCTTCAGTTTGAAATATATCTGAATTCAGATACTCCGATTCTCTACGTTCCCAATGATTCTGATATGGAAAAAGCCGTTGAAAGTGATTTTATTGTTGGAAAAATAAGCGGATTTTCATCACTTTCGTCGTATTCCTTCCAGGCATATTCAATGTCGAAGGATGCTGATATAGCAGATATTCTCGTTTACATCCGTCCTTCAATCGGAGGCGGCGGAGGAACACCTGCAACAAAAGCAGTTATGGCAACTGTTTCAAGAATTGTATCCGCTGTGGATAGTGATGGCGTTGCGGCGAAAAAAATATATCTTATGAGAGCAGGTCAGGAAATATCGTATTTCCTTTCTGATGATGACTCAATAGCATATAAAAACGGAGATTATGTTTGCAAACTCAGTGAGCTATCACCCGGCGATGTTATCACCCTTGCATATAATTCCAAAGGAGTGATGAACGGCTTCAGAATGATATATGATTATGATCAGCAGCGTTATTTTGCTCTCGGTGGAGAAAGCTCATTCGGTTCAAGCAACAGAACCCTAAAGCGGACAATCAAGAAGATTGGAACAGATATTATATCACTTTATAATCCCCTTAATGAAACCGTAGCTATTTCAAGACTCAGAAAACCTACCGGTAATATAACAGTAGTAAGAGAAACGGGTGCGGGAACCTTCGTTAAAGCAGGT
>JAZQFU010000067.1:0-6905 GCA_045539675.1 Clostridia bacterium
TTCTTATGAACAGAAAAGAGCTTGAAGAAATATATTATGGAATTATGGAGTAGCTTATGAAAAGGGAAGAAATAAATAATATAATAAAGCTTCAGAAGGACTTCTTTTCGCAAGGGAGAACCCTTAATTTAAAATTCAGACGGAATGCCCTTATGAAGCTTAAGGAAGCTATAAAGCGGAATAAAAAGGAAATAGAAAAGGCACTCTTACTTGATCTTGGCAAGAGTGCAAGTGAAAGCTATATGTGTGAAATTGGGTTAACCTTAAGTGAAATATCATATATGCTTAAACATCTTAAGAGGTTTTCTTCAGAGAAAACAGTTAAAACCCCTCTTGCGAATTTTCTTTCAAGAAGCTATATTAAGCCTGTTCCTTACGGAAACGTGCTTATCATGAGTCCGTGGAATTATCCCTTTATGCTTGCAATGGAGCCTCTTGTTGATGCCATTGCTGCGGGTAATACTGCGATTGTAAAGCCTGCGGCATATTCAGCTCATACATCAGAGATAATTGCAAGGATTATAAAGGAATGCTTTTCCGAGGAATATGTTTGTGTTGTGACCGGCGGAAGAGAGGAAAACAGCGCTCTTCTGGAGGGGGATTTTAAATATATTTTCTTTACGGGCAGTAAAGGCGTGGGAAAAGAGGTTCTTAAAAAAGCCGCTGAAAAGCTCATCCCCGTTACTCTTGAGCTGGGCGGAAAAAGTCCATGCATTGTTGATGAAACGGCAAATATTTCCCTTGCGGCAAAAAGGATTGTTTTCGGCAAATTTTTAAACTGCGGTCAGACTTGTGTGGCGCCTGATTATATTCTCTGTAAAGAGGAAATCAAAGAAAAGCTGATTTATGAATTAAAGAAACAGATTAAGCTTCAGTTCGGCGATAATCCTCTTGAAAATGAAGATTACGGCAAAATAATCAATGAAAGACACTTCAACAGAATAATTTCTCTTGCGGATAAAAGTAAAGTTGTATATGGCGGCAGCTTTGACAGAGAAAAGCTGAAAATTGAGCCGACGGTTATGGACGGAGTGACCTGTGAAGATCCGGTTATGCAGGAAGAAATATTCGGCCCCATACTGCCTGTTCTTACTTATAATTCAACTGAAGAAATAGCAGAAAGAATCAATTCGGGCGATACTCCTCTCGCTCTTTATATTTTTTCAACCGATAAGAAGAATATAAAGAAGATAACTTCGAGTATTCAGCATGGCGGAGGATGTATTAACGATACGGTTGTTCACCTTGCAACCTCCGAAATGGGATTCGGGGGAGTAGGGGAAAGCGGTATGGGTTCATACCATGGAAAAACCGGCTTCGATACCTTCAGTCATTATAAAAGCATTCTTGATAAGAAAAATATTATTGATCTTCCCGTAAGATATCAGCCCTATAAAAAACTGTGGGATAAAGCAATTAAGCTGTTTCTTCGTTAGCTGTTAAGCTATCTTTCAAAAAATTCTTCATCTTCAAGAAGCGCTTCAATACTTTCAAAACCAAGCCTGTGGAGAATATCCGTTACATAGGGATTCTCCACGGGCGTTTTATATTCTGCATTCCTTCCGTAACTGGAAACATATTTTTTTCCTTCTTCAACAGACTTAAGTCTTCCGGGGCCGCCGACGCATCCGCCCTCACAACCCATTCCTTCATAGAAATTAGCAGAGATTCTTTTTTCTTCAATATCCTTAAGTATGCTTTTACATTCCTTTATTCCGTTTGCCGCAATTCCCCTGAAAGTTATTTTTCTGTCGGGAATAAGTGCCTTTAAGGTTTCTTCAACGGCTCTGCTTACTCCTCCCGTATATGCATAGCATATTCCTGCCTCCGATGAATGGAAGCGGTCATCCTCCTCCAGTAATTCCGGATTAATACCTGCAATTTCAAAAAGCTCGGCGGCTTCCTTAAAGGTCATAACAAAATCCACACTTTTCATTTTGTCATCCCGTTGTGCTTCTGCTTTCTTTGCAAGACAGGGGCCAATGAAAACAGTAAGGGAATCGGGATGCAGCTTTTTGATTGTTCTTCCGCAGGCAACCATGGGAGAGACGGAATGAGGGATTTTATTTTTTAACTCTCCCGAGGAGGCGTTTACGGCAGCATACCAGATGGGGCAGCAACAGCTTGTGAGCATATAGTCCTCTTCATTTTGAATGGCACGGTCAAAATGAAGCGCTTCCTTAAGGGTGAGAATATCTGCGAAAAGAGCAACCTCAACCATCCCTTCAAAGCCAAGAAGCTTGAAGGCGGTGCGAAGCTTTCCGGGAGTAACATTTTCAGAAAACTGCCCGGTAAAGGCAGGGGCAATCATTGCATAAACCTTTTTATCCGAATTAAGAACCGAAGCAACCGCAGTCTGGTCTATTCTTTCAGCGATATTTCCGGCCTCGCATTTATCAATACACTCACGGCAGCCCACACAGAGAGAAGGGGAGATAAAGGTTGAATCGTCTTCGGTTCTTGAAATGGCATCATATCTGCAGGCAACCTCACATTTTGTTTTTCCTTCCCTGGGATTACAGGTGCAGTTATCAAGCTTTATTGCCGGCGGATATTTTCCCGGATTAAGAAGACAGTCTATGTGCTTTTTTTCATAGCCGGGATTATTTTTAGGATTTTCAAGAGCGGAAGACAGATGCCTTTTAACCGCCGCCCTTGTTAATAACCTTGCTGTTTTTCTGTAGCTCATATATACCAACCTTATGTTTTTTTAGTATAGTATAAGCAGATAAATAAAAAAAATCCGCCGAAGCGGATTTTTCAGAGTTTATACATTAAATCTGAAAAGAACAACGTCTCCATCCTTGAAAACGTATTCCTTTCCTTCGGAACGGACAAGTCCCTTTTCCTTTGCGGCTGTCATTCCGCCGCAGGCTATGAGGTCTTCATAGGCAATAACCTCTGCACGGATGAAGCCTCTTTCGAAATCGGTATGAATCTTTCCTGCCGCCTGAGGAGCCTTTGTGCCGTTCTTAATAGTCCATGCTCTTGTTTCAGGCTCGCCTGCAGTAAGATAGCTTATAAGACCGAGAAGTGAATAGCTTGCTTTTATGAGTCTGTCAAGGCCTGAGCCTTCAATTCCAAGCTCCTGAAGGAATGCATCCTTTTCTTCATCGTCAAGCTCTGCGATTTCCGATTCGATTTTTGCAGAAATGGGAAGCACCTTTGAACCTTCCTTATCTGCAATTTCGGTAACTTCTTTAACATAAGGATTATTCTCTATTCCTTCAATGAAATCATCCTCTGAAACATTTGCCGCATAAATAACCGGCTTGGAGGTGAGGAGTGAAACCTCTTTTAAAATATCCTTTTCATCATCGGTAAATTCAAGAGCACGAACGCAGGTATCGTTTTCAAGTGCATTCTTAATTCTTTCGAATAAATCAATTTCCGTCTGATACTTTTTATCTCCCTTAAGAAGCTTTCTTGCTCTGTCAATTCTCTTTTCAACAATTTCAAGATCTGAAAGAATAAGCTCAAGATTAATGGTTTCAATGTCTGAGCCGGGATTAACTCTTCCGTCAACATGAACTACGTTTCCGTCTTCAAAGCAACGAACAACGTGAATAATGGCATCAACCTCACGGATATGAGAAAGGAATTTGTTTCCAAGCCCTTCGCCCTTTGATGCACCCTTAACCAGACCTGCAATATCAACGAACTCTATTACTGCATAGGTGGTCTTTTTGGAATTATACATTTTGGTGAGAACGTCAAGTCTCTCATCGGGAACGGTAACTACTCCCACATTGGGTTCAATTGTGCAGAAGGGATAGTTTGCCGCTTCAGCTCCTGCCTTGGTAATAGCATTGAATAAGGTGCTTTTTCCCACGTTCGGTAATCCAACTATACCTAATTTCATATTTATTACATCTCCTTGACTTATACTTGCTTTTACGTAGCTGCTTTGTTAATATGTATTCCACATAGAATAAATAAACGAAGCAATCCAATAAATTATATCATATCATTGCAAGTTTATCAAGCCTGAAATATATCATTATCTCATTAATTTATCCCGGCAGGTTTTTCCTTCATCAGCTCAATTTTAAGCAACTCAATATTATTTTCGGAATTTGCATAATACCAGCATTGCAGATACATTCCGTTTTTTATGTGGGATAAATCAAGAGTATTGTTGCTGAGATACACATAAGTGTTTTCTGTGATTTTATAAATCGCATTGTCTTTGGTATCAAGAGAATTTCTGAAGCTGTAATTTCCATCATTTACTTCTAAATCTGAAATTTTAATTATTCTTCCCGTATATTCGTTTCCGTTGAAGCGGGGGATTGTGTTATCCTCTTCGGGCCTGGAGCTCTCTTCATCTGAAGCGGTCAGATTCCTTCTTAATGTAACGAGCGGAATGCCGTCTTCGCCGTTCATAACCGTATATACAGCTTCTTTCCCGAAAGAGGTTTGTTGCATTAAAGGAATATCAAGACTTTTCGAAATTAACAGGGCAACCTCTTCTCTTGTGGCGTAATTTTGAAAAATGAATTTATCGCTATCGGTTAAGCCGATTTGCTCTGCTTTATTTATATATCCTTCGGGATAACCTTCCTTTTCAGCTTCGGGCTTATATCCTAATGCTGTAACAATAATTTTTACGGAATCCTGAACCGATATGTTTTTATCGGGAGCAAAGCAGCTGTTTCCGATACCCTCAACCAATGCTAAGCCCCTTGCCGTTTGAATATAATGATATGCCCAATGTTCGGTATCAACATCATAAAAATCTTCCACTACAGAAGGTTGTATATCCTTAAATCCGAGAGCGACGCATATCATTTTGCAGAATTCTGCTCTGGTAATATTATCTTTTAATTTCAAATCACCGTTCTGATCACCAATCATAATTCCGAAATTATATAAATCCATTTTTGCTTCTTCGCTTAAATGAATTACATCGGCTGATACTATTATACTGAAAATACTTATTAATACCGTTATCAAACATATTATTTTTTTCACTTTTTCACTCCTTTTCTTAATATACAAGATAGTTTATATCAGGCTTAATATGTTCCTGAAGTTCAATATTATATGATTTTCCTTTTTCAAAGCCCATAAAGGAATATGCTTTTGCTGAATCGGGAATAACACCGTATTCCGCAACAACGGCACCTGTTTGCTTATCTGAAAAAACGATATCAATATAATCATTTACGTTTGCATCAAAATAAAAGGTTATGTTTCCGTTTGTATCGCCGGAAGCGGTTATGCTGTCACCGTCGGTGCATTTTCCGGGAATATAGCTTTTGCTTAAATCAATATGGGAATCCTTTGATATTGTGATTCCGGAATTGTTTAAGGTTTGTTCTATTGAGGCAATATCCGATTCGGGAGCTAAAGTCAGATGGGAAAGGGTTATATCAGCATTTTTGGATTCTTCTTCAGCTTTAATTTTAAACTCCGGATTAACATATTCTCCGTCTACCATTACTTCGAAATGAAGATGAGCCCCCGTTGCGTTTCCGGTTTTTCCTACTGTACCGATGGCTTGATTTGCCGCCACGGTATCTCCCTTTTTAACATCGGTTGTTGCCAGCTGGGCATACAGAGTTTTAATGTTTCCTTTTTCTATCACAATGTAATTTCCTTTTTCGGAATCAAATCCCACATCGGTTACCGTGCCTGATATTGAAGAAACAACGTCTGTGCCTTCGGGTGCCTTGATATCTATTCCGTTATGCTCATGAACCTCTTTTGTTATGGGATGCTCTCTTTTACCGAAGTTGCGGATTATTTCGCCGGTTACGGGAACTGTAATTTCCTTATCTTCGGAAGCTTTCTGAAGAACGGGCTCCTTTGCTTCTTTTTCCGTTGTATCGTTTTCTGCCTTCGGATAAACGGCTTCTTTTTCAGAAGCATCGGGAATAAGCTCAGGATTTATCTCCACCGCGTTTTCCTTATGCTTTTCATTTTCAAGCTTCGGCTCGGAGGTGACAGAAGAAATTTCTCCGTTTTCTTTATTATAGGTTATTTTTCCTTCCTCTGTTTCGATTTCCTTTAATTTGGATTCGGAAATTTTCGTGTCTGTTTTGGGGTTATCGTTAAGTCTGCCGTTAAGCATTCCGGTTGCAAATACGGTTCCGCAAATTATTATAAAAGTCAGCACGGCGGAAATTATTACTGCTTTTCTGCTTATTTTAATTCTCTTTTTAATCATTGTAAACCTCCTTTGAAGTGCTTTTTTATTACCCACCATTCCGGTTGTTACTGTTTTTGTTTTCTTACTGCCGGATGCAATCAGGCTGATTATGGTATCAATATATCCCGATTGCTCTCTTTCCGACATGTTTCTTACAACCTGTGCATCGCAGGATATTTCACATTCCGCATCTATCTGCCTTGTTATGAGAATAAGTGCCGGATTAAACCAATGAATTGATTTGACTGCACATGCAAACCACTTATACAATAAGTCCCGTCTTTTTATATGAATAACTTCGTGTGCGAGAATATTGTTAAGCTGCTCTGCGGTCATTTCCGTTTCCGGAAGAATAATCATCGGTTTGAAAACTCCTACAGTAAGAGGGGAGGAGAAACTGTTACTGATTCTTGTTGCTATTTTCTGACCTGTGAATCCGGAAAGCTCCGGGCAGGAAACAATACGGCTGTTTTTTCTCAATCTTATGAGAAAGAGTATATAAAGGAATATTCTTAAAAGAAAAAGAAACAAAGCAGTTGAAAGCCATATTGTTGCAAAAAGCATTGTGTGAGATTTTGCAAAATCAATGAATTGCTTTCCCGGTCCCTTTCTGAGGGCGGATTCTTCGGGAGAGACCGTTGTTTTTGTAATTTCAGCAGATTCCCTGACCGGCAGGTAAAAAGTGGCTTGCTCACCTGCATTAACTTTTTCGGGTATGTTGAATCTTACCGGAACTATCATGGAAAATATC
>JAZQFU010000068.1:0-16524 GCA_045539675.1 Clostridia bacterium
CTATAATGAAGACGTAGCAGCAATTGATTTTATGACTGGTGATATTATTGAAGGTCATCTCCCGCCAAAAGCTTTGAATATGGTGCGAGAATGGATTGCAATCCACAAAGAAGATTTGAAAACAATTTGGGATACTCAAGAATTTAAACAGCTTCCGCCACTTGAATAAAAGGAGGTTATTTTATGTTTCATAAAGTAAAGAATGTCACACCATTATCTGAATATAAACTCAGTGTGCAGTTTTCTGAGGGAATAACGAAAATATACGATTTGAAATTACTATTTGATAAATTGCCGGTTTTTAAACTTTTTCTTGAAAATCCAGAACAATTCTTCAATGTTACTGTCGATGTTGGCGGTTATGGGATCGTTTGGAATGATGAAATTGATTTATCTTGTGATGAATTATGGGAAAATGGTGAAAGAATTAATACCCCATTTGATGGTCTTATGTCTTTTAGCGATGCAACAACTTTGTGGGGACTTAATGAAAGTACACTCAGAAAAGCTATCAGTTACGGAAAACTTGTTAATGGGGTTGATGTATGTAAATTTGGAAAGCAATGGGTTGTTTCTATGGAAGCAATGAAAAGAGAATATGGAAATGGAAATATCACATAAACCATCAGCTTCGAAATCACATAAACCATTACTATTGTAGATGCGATGCTGATAGTATAAAAGATTTATACTATCAGCAGATAAGAGAGAAAAGATAAGAGAAAATGAAGCTTTTTGCTTTGGCAAAAAGCAACCATTTTATATTTTTGATTGGAGATATTATGTTTAAGCTTATTAAAAAAGAAGGAAGAGCAAGGCTGGGCGAATTCCATACAGTTCATGGGGTAATAAAAACTCCCGTCTTTATGAATGTGGGCACCATTGCCGCAATAAAAGGAGGACTTTCCGCCCTTGACCTTGAAAAAATGGGAACTCAGGTGGAGCTTTCCAATACATATCATCTGCATTTAAGACCCGGCGACGAGGTAATAAGAGATATGGGCGGACTTCACAAGTTTATGAGATGGAATAAGCCTATTCTTACGGATAGCGGCGGATTCCAGGTGTTTTCCCTTGCGAAGCTCCGTAAAATAAAAGAAGAGGGCGTTTATTTCAGCTCTCATATTGACGGAAGAAAAATTTTTATGGGCCCTGAGGAAAGCATTCAGATTCAGTCAAATATTGCGTCAACAATTGCAATGGCTTTTGATGAATGTGTTGAAAATCCTGCGGAGTATCCCTATGCAAAGGCATCTCATGAAAGAACCGTAAGATGGCTTGAAAGATGCAGAAAGCATATGGATTATCTTAATTCCCTTGAGGGAACAATAAATAAGAAGCAGATGCTTTTCGGAATCAATCAGGGAGCAACCTTTAACGATTTAAGAATCGAAAATATGAAAATGATAAGGGAGATTCCCTGCGAAGGCTATGCCATAGGCGGACTTGCCGTTGGTGAGCCGGCAGAGGTTATGTATGATGTTATTGAACACGTTGAGCCCTATATGCCGGAGGATAAGCCCAGATATCTTATGGGCGTGGGAACTCCTCAGAATATAGTTGAAGCCGTATGGAGAGGCGTGGATTTCTTTGATTGCGTTATGCCTGCAAGAAATGCCCGTCACGGTCAGCTTTATACCCATCAGGGTGTTATACATATGCTGAATGCAAAATACGAAAGAGATGACCGCCCCATAGATGAGGAATGCGATTGCGAAACCTGCCGCAACTTCTCAAGAGCATATATCCGCCACCTTTTCAAGGCAAAGGAAATGCTTGCAATGAGGCTTTGCGTTATCCATAACTTAAGATTCTATAATAAGCTTATGGAGGATATCAGAGAAAATCTTGAAAAGGGAACCTTTGAAGAATTCAAAAATAAAGTTCTTAATAATTATTGAATAAATTAATTGCTTCGGTAAATAATAATACCGAGGTGAGACAAATGGAACAGCAGAAAAACAAAAACAATCAGCAGAACAATCAGAATAAAAACGAAAAGAATAATCAGAACGAAAAGAAAAACTAAATATGAAAAGCCGCTTCAGACGAAGCGGCTTTCATATTATTATACTTAGATTTTGTCGTTACTTCCGAGAACGTTGATAATCTTGTGCTTAACAAGTTCTTTGATGTTTGCTCTTGCAGGGCTTAAATACTGTCTGGGATCGAAGTGCTCGGGATGCTCAGCAAAGTATTTTCTGACAGAACCTGTCATAGCAAGTCTTAAGTCAGAGTCGATGTTAATCTTACATACTGCAGATTTAGCAGCCTGTCTTAACATATCTTCGGGAATACCGATAGCATCGGGCATATTTCCGCCGTTGGAGTTGATCATTTCAACATATTCGGGGATAACGGAGGATGCACCGTGAAGAACGATGGGGAAGCCGGGGAGCTTTTCGGTAATCTTTTCTAAGATATCGAATCTTAACTGGGGCTTCTGACCGGGCTTGAATTTATAAGCACCGTGGCTGGTTCCGATAGCAATAGCGAGAGAGTCAACTCCGGTTCTTGCAACGAATTCTTCAACTTCTTCAGGTCTGGTGTATGCAGCATCTTCATCAGAAACGTTAACTGCATCTTCGATTCCTGCGAGTCTTCCCAGCTCACCTTCAACAACTACGCCCTTATCGTGAGCATACTCAACAACCTTCTTGGTGAGAGCAATGTTGTCTTCAAATGAGTGCTTGGAGCCGTCGATCATAACGGAAGAGAATCCGCCGTCGATACAAGCCTTACAGATTTCGAAGTCATCACCGTGATCAAGGTGAACACAGATGGGAAGACCGGTGTCTTCAATTGCAGCTTCGATGAGCTTCATAAGGTAAACGTGCTTAGCATATTTTCTTGCTCCGGCAGATACCTGGAGAATAAGAGGAGAGTTAACCTCTTTTGCAGCTTCGGTGATACCCTGGATGATTTCCATGTTGTTAACATTGAAAGCACCGATAGCGTATCCGCCTTCATAAGCTTTTTTGAACATTTCAGTAGATGTTACGATTGGCATTTTAATTGCTCCTTTACATTTAATTTATCTGTAGTATTATACACATTGAGTAAATTATATCACGTTAAAAGCGATTTGTCAAAAAAATAACGCAAAAAATTAAAATTTGTTTAATACAACCTATGAGGCAGTCTCTTCATCGGGGTTATGTGTTTGATTTTCACGTTCCTTTGCAAGCTTATCTGCAGTTACGCTGTCTGCAACGAGCTTAATTGCCGCAACAACGGGAACGCCGAGAATCATTCCGAGAGCCCCGAAAAGGTCTCCGAATATTATAACCGAAATAAGCACGAGAATAGGGCTTATTCCCACCGATTCTCCGAGAATCTTCGGCTGAAGAAGGTTTCCGTCTATCTGACCTAAGATAAACTGGAAAAGGGGAATCCATAATGCGTGCACGGGGCCGAATGCAAAGGCACCAACAATATATTCGCAAACTGCGGCAATAATAGAGCCGAAGAAGGGAATAAGATTACCCAGAGTAACGATGAGTCCCAGAAGCACCGGATAAGGCACATTGAATATTGAAAGCACAACAGTTGAAATTATTCCCACGATAACCGCATCAAGAGCAAGTCCCGTGAAATAGGAATAGAAAATATTCGTGATTTTAACAATGTAGCCCGAATCGAAATTATCAAATTTTTCACGGAAAATAAGCCTTCCTGTGGTTTTGAAAAATTTAAAGATTCCATCCTTTTCAATTATCATATAAATGGAAAGAACAATGCTTAAGAATGAGGTTATAAAGGAATTCGCTATTCCGCTTATAAGGGAAATAACA
Organism: Clostridia bacterium; assembly: GCA_045539675.1. Taxonomy (GTDB): domain Bacteria; phylum Bacillota; class Clostridia; order UMGS1840; family HGM11507; genus JAZQFU01. The sequence goes on from JAZQFU010000068.1 coordinate 3,795, forward strand.
CGGTTAAGGTTATCCGTGCTTAAAAGCTTTGTAAACCATTCGTATATATTAAGTTTTGCCGCCGCAGAGGAAAGAAACTCGTTACCCTCAATGAATTTTTTTGCAAATTCATAATAAGACGGAGCATTTATAATAAGATCCTGAATATTCTTTACTATGAGAGGAATTATATATTTGAAGAATAATGCAATTATTCCCAGCGCCGCCGCATATACAATAAAAATGCTGAGAGCCTGAGCCTTTTTATTTAAGAACTTCCATTTTGATTTTTCAATAAAGCTTTTGATTGCCGCAATAGGTCTTGAAAGAAAAAAGGCAATAACCGCCCCGATTATTATGGGAGTGAGAATTCCGATAAAGCTTCCCAATGCGTCCAGAAAATAAGAAATATTATCTATAAATTTGTATGCAATTATAATTAATACCCCGGTCAGCACAACCTGCCAGCTGTTAAATTTTTTCATTTGTTTTTCTCCTCTTTTCCTTCTCAGGATAATTCTACCACAATTTTGAAAGGAATGCAATGGGGAATATTAAATGATTCCGGCTTCTTTCAGCAAGCCGATAAATGCCGGATAGCTTGTTTTACACTAAGCATCCACAAGAATAATATCGTCTCCGATTTTTTTTATGCTGCACCAGGGAATAACGTAATCCTCGCATTTTCCGAAAAGCTTTAAAATTCCGCTTTTTCCGGGTACTCTTATAGCGGTTATAATTCCCTTTTCAATATCGAATTCCACGTCGCATACGTATCCTAAACGGGTACCGTCGCATATATTTATAACTTCTTTGCCCGAAAGATCGGCAATAGTCTGCATAAAAAATCACTCCTTCAGTGTATTTTATGAAGGAGTGTTTTTTTATATACTATTTATGATAACTCGCACCCGAATTGATTTTAAAGGCACGGTAAAGCTGTTCGGTAAGCATCAGCCTTGCAAGGTTATGTGGAAAGGTCATATCAGACATTGAAAGCTTAAGTCCTGCCTTTTTCTTTATGCTTTCGTGGATTCCGTGGGAGCTTCCTATAACAAAGTCAATCCCCGGATAATTCATTGAGCTTTGGGAAATAAATGATGCAAGAGCCTCTGAGGTAAGCTTCTTTCCTTCAATGCACATTGCAACCGTAAGGTTTCTTCCGTTAAGCTTAGAATCAATCTTCTCTGCCTCGGTTTTAAGAACTTTCTCAATATCCGCTTCCGAAGGATTATCCTTTACGGGGCAGTCATCTATAACGATGCTTTCAAAGGCACAAAGACCCGAAAGCCGTTTCTCATATTCCTTTATTATGGAATTCATTTCCTTTTCCTTTATTTTACCTACGGTTATAATTCTTATCTTTATCATAATCTCACCCTCTGATTAATATAACAGAAAAAGAGAATAAAATCAACCTTTTGGCATATATTGTTCTGAGGTGGTTACTATAAGGGCGGTTATTCATTTCGGACATGAGAATTTGTTTTCTTCGGTTAAATCCTCTCTCGGCATTTTTAAAAGTGAAATAAAAGAATTCGGCGGTATCCGTGTTCTTCATATATATACGGGCGGCAGGGCAAACCGCAAAGCTCTGGAGCGTTTGCTTTTAAAAAACAGGGTGCGGCTTTCTGCGGTTTCAGCCGTGGAGAAAAAATATGAGGAATATTTAAATAAAAGTCTTTTCTCTTTAATAAAAGAGGAAAAGCTTCTTATTTCTCTTGCTCCGCAGACGGCAATGAAGCTTGCACGTTCCATGGGTATAAAAAAAGGCAGACTCCGTCTGGGAATTTATTCCGGAATATACGGAGAAAAGCTGCTTGATAATATGAAGACTGCAGCCGATTATATTTCCGAAATATATTTATACGGGAAAAGAAGCGGAAGGCGTGCCAAGGCGGCAGAGGATTTTTTTAAGGAAACGGGAATAAGTGTTGTACAGACGGAAAAAATAAAGAGCAATCAATGTGATATTCTTGTTGCCGAAGGAGAAGAAATCCCCGTAAATTCCTTTGAAGGAGGAGTAATAAGAATAGGCGGGAGTGCCTTCGGAAGGTTGTGCGTGACGGGAGTAAGAATGGTTCTGCCGCCCGAGCTTTCCGATGAAGGCGTTTCTGATTCGGTGGTGTGTGAGCTTTATGGAATTTCACCAAAATTGAGCAAGCTTATTGTCGAAAAAGACAAAAATTAAAAAATACTTGACATAAGCTTATTGAAAATGTATAATATTTAATTGTAATTCGGTAAGGAGGGTGATTGAATGTCTAAGGAGGTATTGCTTACAGCCGAGGGGCTTAAGCAGCTTGAAGCCGAACTGGACTATCTTAAAAGTGAAAAAAGGCTGGAGGTGGCTCAGAAAATAAAAGAGGCACTTTCATTCGGAGACCTGTCCGAAAATTCCGAGTATGATGCTGCTAAAAATGAGCAGGCACAGGTTGAAGAAAAAATCGTCAAGCTTGAAAATATGCTGAAGCATGCAAAGGTTATTGAAGAGGATGAGGTTGACGATGATACCGTTACCATAGGCTGTAAGGTAAAGGTTCTTGATATTGAATTTGATGAGGAGCTTGAATATACAATAGTAGGTTCAACCGAAGCTAATCCTGTCAAGTTTAAAATATCAAACGAATCGCCTGTTGGTAAGGGACTCCTGGGAAAAAAAGCGGGAGATACAGTGGAAATTGATGCACCTTCGGGAACTCTTTCTTTTAAAATTATAGAAGTAATAAAATAATTTTAAAGAAAATGCTTTAAAAGTATTGCTTTTTTTGGAAATATGTGCTAAACTTAGTATGTAGTAATTATTAGGAGTGATTAAAGAGTGGGATTAACGCCCGCTCTTTTGATTTGTAAGGAGCAGTTATGTCTAAGAAAATAACCGATAAGGTATGGAGAATGGCTGAAGGCTTTCTTCCGGATATGGGGCTTGAGGTTTATGATGTTGTTTTCGTTAAGGAAGGCAACGATAAAATCCTTCGTCTGTATATCGATAAAATTGAAGAGGGCTATGTGGCAATCAACGAATGCGAGGAAGTAAGCATGAAGCTTTCCGAACTTCTGGATGAAGATGATTTTATTGCGGAGGCATATGTGCTTGAGGTTTCTTCGCCGGGAGTTGAAAGAATAATAAAATATGACCGTCACTTTGAAAAGTCAAAGGGAAAGACGGTTGACGTGCGGCTCTATTCTCCCATAGACGGAAAAAAGATTATTACCGGAACTCTTGTTTCGGGGGGAGAAAAGGAAAATGCGGTTATTTCCGCAGACGGAACGGAAATGGAAATTGAAAGGCAGAAGATTGCCGAAATAAAAATACATTTTGAATTTTAAAATACAGTGGAGGAATCGGAAAAATGAACAAGGAATTTCTTGCGGCATTAGAGCAGGTAACCAAAGAAAAAGGAATTGAAAAGGAAGTTCTTATCGAAGCAATCGAAAGTGCTCTTTTATCTGCATACAAAAAGCAGTTCGGTAATGTTTCGGAATGCAGAGGCGTTGTTAATCAGAAAACCGGAGATATGGGCGTTTATATGATTAAAAGAGTTGTTCTTGAGGTTGAAGACCCCATGACCGAAATCACCCTTGAGGAGGCTCAGAAAATCAGCGTTAAGTATACCGTTGGTGATGAATGCGAAGTAAACGTTATGCCTGCAAGCTTCGGAAGAATTGCGGCACAGACCGCAAAGCAGGTTGTTGTGCAGAGAATCAGAGAGGCTGAAAGGCAGAACGTAAGCAACGAGTTTTCCGAAAAGAAGGGTAAGCTTGTTTCCGGCTTCGTTCAGAGAATTGATCCCCAGAGAAACAATGTTATGGTAAGAGTTGGCAATGAAGATGCCGTAATCGGTTCAAATGAGCAGATTCCCGGCGAAAGACTCAATCCCGGCGAAGAAATTCTTCTTTTCGTTATGGATGTTAAGGATGATGCAAGAGGTCTTCAGATAATCCTTTCCAGAAGCCATCCGGGACTTGTTAAGGAACTTTTCAAAAGAGAGGTTCCCGAAATTGCAGACGGTACCGTTGAAGTAAAGGCAATTGCAAGAGAGCCGGGCTCCAGAACCAAAATTGCTGTGTTTTCAAATAACCCCGATGTTGATTCCATTGGTGCCTGCGTAGGAACAAAGGGTATGAGAGTTTCGAATATTTTAAAGGAATTAAGAGGGGAAAAGGTTGATATAATAACATATAGCGAGGATCCTGCAGAATACATCACCGCTGCTCTTGCTCCTGCAACTGTAACGGGAATTGTTGTTGAAGAAGAGGAAAAAAGCTGCAGAGTAACCGTTCCCGAAAGTCAGCTTTCACTTGCTATCGGTAAGGAAGGTCAGAATGCAAGACTTGCCGCAAAGCTTACCGGCTGGAAAATAGATATAAAAAGCGAATAAAGGGATGATTGAATGAATAAGCCGTCAATGAGAAGATGTATCGGATGCCGTGAGTCCTTTGATAAAAAGGAGCTTATAAGAATAGTGCGGACTCCCGGGGGCGAAATAGAAATTGACGAAAAGGGTAAGGCGGACGGTCGTGGTGCATATATCTGCCGTAAGCTTTCCTGTCTTAATACAGCGTTTAAGAAGAATAAGCTTGATTATTCCTTTAAAATAAAGGTGTCCGAAGAAAAATTCAAAGAAATAAAAGAACGGCTTTCCGAAATCGTTGGCGATTCGGAAGGCGATATTAACACGGGGGTGTAGAATATATGGAAAAGAAAAAATTAAGTGAGCTTTTAAATGAGCTTTCCGTTGATTCAAAAGAGCTTACCGGAGTTCTTAAAAAAGCGGGCTTTCCGCAGAAAAACTCAAAGAGCAACCTTGATGAAAAGGAGCTTGACTATATTTTTGAGTATTATACCGGTCTTTATACCGTAGAATCTATAGAAAGTATGCTTCAGGAGGCAAGCGAAAGAAAGGCAGAGCCTGAGGAAAAGAAGGCGCCCGAGAAGAAAAAGGCGCCCGAGAAAGGTAAGCCTCAGGAAAAGCAGCCTGTAAAAAGCGAGCCTGTAAAGGAAGCTAAGCCTGCCGCAAGCGATGATGAAGAGCTTAAGAAGGTTATTGAAGCGCCTATCGAAAGAAAGGTAAGGCACGTTGATACCAGAATCTCCAACGTTGAAGAAAAGAAGATTGACGATGAGAAAATCGAAAAGATTCTTACTACCGACGATATTTACGGAACTCACGACCGTAAGCAGAAAATAAAGAAAAATAACGGTCAGCAGAGACAGCCCGTTAAAAAATTCGATAAGAATGATAAGAAAAAGAAGGAAGCGGTAAAGCCCAAGCCGGAAATCCTTCATATCAAGATTCCCGATGCAATTACCGTCGGAGACCTTGCAGTTAAAATGAAGAAAACCTCAGCAGAGGTTATCAAAAAGCTTTTCACCTACGGAGTAATGGCAACCATAAACGAGGTTATAGATTTCGATACTGCCGCTCTCATAGCTGAAGAGTTCAAAATTCAGTATGAAAGAGAAATAATAATTTCTCTTGAGGATCAGCTTATTTCAAATATAGAAGAAACCGAAGCGGATCTTAAGCCCAGAAGTCCCGTCGTTGTTGTTATGGGTCATGTTGACCACGGTAAGACTTCACTTCTCGATGCTATAAGAAATACCGACGTAACCTCCACCGAGGCAGGCGGAATCACTCAGCATATCGGTGCATACAGAGTAAAGATAAGCGGAAAGGATATAACCTTCCTTGACACCCCCGGTCACGAGGCCTTTACCGCAATGAGAGCAAGAGGTGCGCAGGTTACCGATATTGCAATACTTGTTGTTGCGGCAGACGACGGAATTATGCCTCAGACTGTTGAAGCAATAAACCATGCCAAGGCGGCGGGAGTAAGCATAATTGTTGCAATAAATAAGATGGATAAGGAAGGCGCAAACCCCGATAAGGTTATGCAGGCACTTACCGAATATGAGCTTGTTCCGGAAGAATGGGGCGGTGATACCATCTGTGTTCCCATTTCCGCAAAACAGCGCATGAATATAGATAAGCTTCTTGAAATGGTTCTTCTCGTTGCTGAAATCAAGGATCTTAAGGCTAATCCCGACCGTCCTGCAGAGGGTACCGTTATCGAGGCTAAGCTTGATAAGGGCAGAGGCCCTGTTGCTACCGTTCTCGTTGAAAAGGGAACTCTCCATACGGGAGATTATGTTATCGCCGGTACCACCTCCGGTAAGGTAAGGGTAATGGTTAACGATAAGGGGCAGCAGATTAAGGAAGCAGGTCCTTCAATTCCCGTTGAGATTGTCGGTCTTAATGAGGTTCCTACCGGCGGAGATACCTTCAATGCCGTTAAGGATGAAAGAAAGGCTAAGCAGCTTATCGAAATGCGTAAATTCGATAAGAAGGAGGAATCCTTCAAGGCTCAGCAGAAGGTTACTCTCGATAATCTTTTTGCTCATATCAACGAGGGTCAGATGAAGGAGCTTAACATTATCGTTAAGGCAGACGTTCAGGGCTCTGTTGAAGCTGTTACCCAGTCACTTTCCAAGCTTTCAAATGAGGAAGTAAGAGTAAAGGTTATTCACGGCGGTGTCGGTGCGATTTCAGAATCCGATGTTATGCTTGCAAATGCTTCAAATGCAATTATAGTAGGCTTCAATGTCCGTCCCGATGCAGGGGCGGCGGCATCTGCTGAAAGAGAAAATGTAGATGTCAGATTATACAGAGTTATTTATCAGGCAATAGAAGAAATGGAAGCGGCAATGAAGGGTATGCTTGCTCCCAAGTTCGTTGAAAAGGTTCTCGGTCATGCCGAAATCCGTAATACCTTCAAAATTACCGGTGTGGGCACAATTGCAGGATGCTACGTTACCGACGGCGATATAAGAAGAAACAGCGAGGTAAGAGTAGTAAGAGACGGTATAGTTATCTTTGAGGGAGTATTAAGCTCACTTAAGAGATTCAAGGATGACGTGAAGGAAGTAGCAGAAGGCTACGAATGCGGTATCGGCGTTGAAAGATACAACGATCTTAAGGTTGGAGATATTATTGAATGCTTCATTGAGGAAGAAGTAAAGCAGTAATGCCCTTCCTGTGAAAGGAATGATACTATGCCTTCAGTAAGAGGTCAGAGAATAAACCATGAAATGCAAAGAGAGCTCTCCGCACTTATAAGAGAGCTGAAGGATCCAAGAATTCCCACCGTGGTTTCGGTAGTCAAGGCGGAGGTAACAAAGGATCAGAAATTTGCGAAGATTTATATAAGCGTATTCGGAGATGAAAAGGTAAGGGAAAATGCTCTTATCGCCATAAGAAATGCCGCCTCCTTCTTAAGACGTGAGGTGGGAAGAAGGCTCAAGCTCCGCAATACTCCTGAGCTTAATTTCGTTGCCGATACTTCCATTGAAGAGGGCACGAGAATTATAAATATGATAAAAGAAGTAAATAAAAGTGATGAAAGTGTTTAAGGAAATAAGCGAAAAAATAAAAAGTGCAAAAAACGTGCTCATATTTACGCATATCAATCCCGACGGAGATGCGGCAGGCTCTTCCTTTGCGCTTTCAAAGGCAATTAAAGGAATGGGAAAGCGGGCGGATGTTATTTTTGATTCGCCCCTTTCTTCAGTATATACGGTGCTTGGCGGGGAGTATGTTACCCCTGAAACCGTGGAAGATATCTACGACCTTAAGATTTCCGTGGATTGCTCAGATATGAAAAGACTTGGTAAATGCGGAGAGCTTTTTACGGGGAATACGGTTGTAATCGACCATCACGGAACCAATCATCTTTTCGGAGAAGTAAACTATGTTGATGCAGAAAGCCCCTCGGCAGGAGAAATAATCTATGAGCTTTTATGCTTTATGGAGCTTGAAATAACTCCCGGGATTGCCACCGCCCTTTACGGTGCAATGATGACGGATACCGGCGGCTTTATGCATTCAAATACCACTCCGAAAACCCATATCCGTGCGGCAGAGCTTATGGAAAAGGGCGCGGAATACGTGAAGGTTAACCGTAAGCTTATGCAGGAAAAAAGCTACGAAGGGCATCTTCTTAATTCCTACTGCGTGCAGAAAATGAGCTTTTATTTCGGCGGAAGACTCTGCATATCCGTGTTTGACAATGATTTCTGCGCTGAAAATGCCCTTGATAATGAGAAAATAAGCGGTCTTTCGGGAGTGCCTGTTTCGGTGGAGGGCGCTGAAGCGGGAATATTTATTTCCGAAACGGAAAAGGGAAAGGTTAAGGTATCCCTTCGCTCCGCATCCGACTGTGATGTGGATAAAATTGCAGAAGCCTTCGGCGGAGGCGGGCACAGGAAGGCAGCGGGCTTTCTTATTGAAAATGCCTGCCCGGAGGATATTAAAATGAAGCTTATAGAATGCTTTGAGAAAATGTGGGGTTAAAATATGGCACGTCGTGAAAGTGAATATTGCGGAATTCTCCTTGTGAATAAGGAAAAGAATATGACCTCTCACGATTGTGTTAATATCGTAAGAAGAGGCTTTCAGACCGGAAGAGTAGGCCATACGGGAACTCTTGATCCCATGGCAACGGGGCTTCTTCCCATATGCGTGGGAAAGGCAACGAAGCTTGCAGACCTTATCTGCGACGGAAGAAAAAAATACCGTGCCTGCTTTAAGCTGGGCATCAGAACGGATACTCTCGATATAACCGGTCAGATTACCGCAGAAAGGGAGCCTGTAAGGGATGAGAAAAAAATCCTTGAGGCGGTAAATTCCTTCCTTGGAAAGTCAATGCAGCTTCCTCCTATGTATTCCGCAAAAAAAATAAACGGAAAGAAGCTCTATGAACTTGCAAGAAAGGGAGAGGAATGTGAAAGAACTCCCTGCGAAATAGAAATTTTCAGCATTGATACTGAAAAAATAAATGTTGAAGAGGCAACTGCGGAAATAACGGTTTCCTGCTCAAAGGGAACCTATATTCGTTCGCTTATAGATGATATAGGGGAAAAGCTGGGATGCTTTGCCGCAATGACCTCTCTTGAAAGAATCGAAACGGGTGGATTTTCCCTTTCGGATAACAGACTCTGCGAAATTGCAGAAATAAAGGAATCCACTCCCGAAAAGCTTTCAGAAAAGCTTATTGCCCCCGATGAATTTTTCGGGGAATGCCGGAAAATCACTCTTGATGAAAGAAATGAGAGATTTTTCACCAACGGAATAAGAATAAGAATTGAAGGAAAAAAAGATGAAATCCTTAAGGTCTATTCCCCGGAAGGAAAGTTCATCGCACTTGGAAAAATATTTGAGGAGAATGATAAAAGCCTGAGAATGGGAGTATTCAAAAGCTTTTATTAAAAGGGTTATCAATGAAGATTATATATATAGGCGGAGAGGAACTGGCGGAAAATACCGATTCCTATTCTCTTTGCCTGGGAATGTTTGACGGAGTGCATCTCGGTCACCGTGCCCTGGTTTCCAAAACCCTTGAGATTGCAAAGGAAAAAAATCTCAGGTCGGGCGCAGTTACCTTTTTAAGCCCCGTCCCGGCAGACAGAATATATCTTTTTGAGCAGCAGGCAGAGCTCTTTGCGGAGTGTGGGCTTGATACTCTTTTTGTGATACTCTTTAACAGGAGCTTCAAAAAAACCTCCCCCTCCGTATTCGTCCGTGACTATCTTTGCGGATATATGAATGCAAAGCATGTGGTTTGCGGAAGCGATTTTTCCTTCGGCACCGACCGTTCGGGAGATGTTAATACCATTGCCGCATTAAGCGGTGATTACGGATATACCTATGATATAATTCCAAAGCTTTCAAAGGGGGATTCGGTGATTTCCAGCTCCCTTATAAGGAATCTTCTTGAAGACGGAAGAGTTAAAAAGGCAAATGAGCTTCTGGGAAAGGAATATTATATTTCGGGCTGTGTGGAAAACGGCTTTCAGCTGGGAAGAACAATAGGCTTCCCTACGGCAAACATAGGAATCAGCCAATGTCTCTGCCGTCTTAAAAAGGGCGTTTATGAGTCACGGGTGGAAATAGACGGGAAAATATGGCTCGGAATAACAAATATAGGAACAGCACCTACCGCAGGAAAAGAAAAGGCGGTATTATCGGAAACCTATGTTATAGGCTACGACGGGAATCTGTATAATAAAAATATCAGCGTCAGTCTGATTGATTATTTAAGAGAAGAAAAGAAGTTTTCAGGTCTTGATGAGCTTAAGGCGGTAATCTCAGAAAATATCAGGACTGTTTGTGAAAGACAGAGTTTCTGACGGTAAAGTGAGGTTGTGGCGGAAATCCGTTACAGCCTTTTGTTGGAAATACAGTTAAAACTATTGAATAGGCTTTTATATTATGATAAAATGAGAAAGGGATGAGCAGTATGAAGCGCCTTGCAGCACTTCTGCTTATTGCCGCCATGCTGCTTTGCGGATGCTCGGGCGGCGGCGAAAAGGTTGGAGAAGAGGAAGAAATAAGCGAAAGAAATACTCTGTATCTTACGGGTTATAATTTCAGCTCGGAAAATCCTCTTGACGTTAAAAATACCGTTAACAGAGATATCTTTTCCCTTTGCTATCAGGGTCTTTATAAAACCAACGAAAAGGGAGAAAGTATTCCCGTTCTTGCGGTTTCGGATGAAGAAAGCTCCGACGGTCTTACCCACAGGATTACCTTAAGAAACGATATGAGCTTTCATAACGGAAATCCCTTTTCGGCAACGGATGTGGTTTATACCATAAATTATATCAAAAACAATCCGGGAAGATATTCGGATAACGTGGCAAATATAAGCGCCGCGTATGTTGTTTCTGCCGATGTTGTGTCAATAAGACTTAAGGAGCCGGCGGTTAATTTTACCGCTCTGCTTACCTTTCCCGTAATTTCATCGGGAGGCTTCGGTGAAACAGGCTTTAACGGAACGGGAACCTTCAAGGTTTCCTCCTATGTGCGTATGAAGAAAATCATTATGAAAAGAGCATACGGAGAGGGAGATATTAAAAGGATTGAGGTTCAGCTTGTTCCCGACGGCGAGACCGCCCGGTTTGCCAGCGAAAGCGGAATGGCAGATGTTTATCTTGCGGATACCTTAACTGAGGCAAATACCGATTTAAGTAAGGGAAAGGTTAAAACCGTTGATTTTATAAATAATGTATTCGGATTTCTTCTTCTTAATCCGTCTTCTGATGTATTTAAGGAGAAGGCGGTAAGAAGGGCAATTGATCTTTCTATTGACCGTAAGGAGATAGTTGAAAATATTCTTTTCGGCAAAGCGGTCGAGGCATATACTCCCGTAAGACCGGGATATTTTATGCAAAGCGGTTCCGCAGTAGGAGAAATTAATATAGAAGAAGCTAAAAATATACTTTCGGAAAATGGCTTTGAGTGGAATGTTTCAACGGGAGTCTACGAAAAAACAATTACCGTTCCCGCAGAAAGCCCCGAAGCCGAAGAGCCTTCGGAGGAAGAGCTTTCTCCCGTTGAAAAAAAGCTTAGCTTAAACTTTTCAATTCTTGTAAATGAGGAAAACAGCTTCCGTATTCAGATAGCGGAAGCAATTGCAAGAACCTTAAAGCTTGCCGGAATTCAGGCGGGGGTAAAAGCCGTGAGCTTTGAAGAATACGAAAAGGCTATTGCGGAAGGCAGCTATGATGCGGCGCTATGCTCAATGGCATTGCCGGAAAATAACGATCTTTCCTGCTTTGCAGCTCCCGGAGGAATATGCAATACGGGAAGCTTAGAGGGAAAATCTCTTATTACTGCAATATCAGTTTCGGAGACTTATGAGGAAAGAAAGGAAGCCTGGTTCAGACTTGAAGGGTATTTCAGAGAGTCTCTTCCGGTAATAAGCCTTTATTTTGAAAAAAGCAGTCTCCGTTATTCGGGGAAAATAACAGACGGATTAAATCCCACTCCGTTTAATACATTTAATAATGCGGAAAGCTGGGAGCTTGAATAATTGCAACTGCAAATCCGGAAATGAAAGGAACAGAGCTTAATATGAAAAACATTCTTATACTTTTCGGAGGGGAATCCTCTGAGCATGAGGTTTCGGAAATATCTGCGGAAAACGTGATTAAAGCACTTGACCGTGAAAAATATAATCCTGTTACCGTTGGGATAACAAAAGACGGAAAATGGTATCTTTATGAGGGTGATACAGAAAAAATAAGCGGTTGCCGCTGGGAGGATAACTGCACTAAGGAAGCGATTATCTCACCGTCTAAAACCCATAAAGGAATACTGGTTATTTCAGAAGACGGAAAAACGGAAAAAATAAGTATAGATGTCTGCTTTCCCGTGCTCCACGGGAAAAACGGGGAGGACGGCACCGTTCAGGGGCTTCTTGAGCTTTCGGGAATTCCCTATGTTGGCTGCAGAACCTTATCTTCAGCAATGTGTATGGATAAGATTGTAACCAAGATTATTCTTGAAAAAAATAATATTCCCCAGACTCCGTATGTTTACATAAAAAAAGAGGAGTACAGCGAAAGCACCGATATTGATGCCCTTGTTTCAGAGCTCGGATATCCTGTTTTCGTAAAGCCTGCCAATGCCGGCTCAAGTGTAGGGGCATCAAAGGCGAAAAACAGCGAAGAGCTTAAAAAAAGCATTGAGCTTGCTTTTGTTCATGACCGTAAAGTGCTTATTGAAAAGAATATAAGATGCAGGGAAATCGAAACTGCAGTTTTAGGAAATGAAAGGCCCGTAATTGCAGGGCCGGGAGAGATTCTCTCTGACGGTGAGTTTTACGATTACGATACCAAATATATCTCGCATCAGTCGGTTGGATACGGTATTCCTGCAGAAATTACCGAGGATCAGAAGGAAAAAAT
>JAZQFU010000069.1:0-17704 GCA_045539675.1 Clostridia bacterium
TATCGACACGCTGGCAGATTTCGAAAAAGGAAGGTATATTTCGTCAAAATGAATGCAGACAGTACGATGGTACGGCAAGGCTCATTTTGGCGAAAAGCAAGCAAAAACCCGTGGAAACTCGATGTTTTCACGGGTTTTAAACTATCACTTTTATAAGCAAACCGCACCTCCTCCGTCAGCTTACGCTGACACCTTCTCATCAATGAGAAGACTTGATTTCTTGCGGTAGACCGACTTTTTCGACAGTCTGAAAGCCTGAAACGAATGATGTCGTTTCAGGCTTAATATTATTTAGATTTAACTGTTTTCAGTGATGAAATCAACATTCTGCGAATAGCACCACATTCGTTTTGTGTTTTCTTATACTTATCTTCTGCGATACAATCTGTTTCAAAAAGCAATTCCAACCAATACTCCGTTTCATAGCACTCCTTTTGTGCTATTTCGAGCTTTGATATAAAATCATTTTTACTTTGTGCATATTGTGCTTCGTGAAGATTTGCACCTATCGAAGTCGCCGAACGAAGTAGTTGATTTACTAACACCGCTTCTTTGTGACTTGATTTAATTTCTCTACATAAGAAAACAATATCTTTTGCAAATTGCTTTGCTTTATCTCTTAAAACGCTATCCGCCACTATTATCACCTCTGCAATAATTATACTACTATATTTTGGGTTTTTCAAGTGATATTCTGTACTCCGTACAGAGTGATATTTTTGATAAATCAAAAGTGATATTAAAACTGTCGTTTTAGTGGTATTTTATTCGCCGGCAAGCTACCGAAGACAATATCACTGCGAAGCAATATCACTTGCGATACAAATATCACTCGCCGTATGGCGAATAAAACTGCCGAGTGTCCTTAAGAACACTCGGCATAAGCTGAAGGCTCTTAGTTTTATTCAGTTATTTCTTCCTGCTCCGTTTCTTCAGAAGGCTTACGCAGCTTTTCTATTTCAGACTCAAGATGCCTGAAGCCTGTTCCGAAGCCTTCCCAATCTCCCTCAGAGAGAGATTTCTTAAGGTTATCGAAAAGCTCAACAATAAGCTCGTTGTTATTTTCCGTAACGACAGGCTCGAATTTATCCTCCTCTGCACCGGGAGAAGCAATTGAAACATCAAACATTTTTTTGAACGCCGTTGAAAGGTCGGGTTCCATTATAATACGGTCTCCGTATGCAACAATAACTCTTTTAAGCTCCGGAATTGATGCCTTTTCATCGGTTGTGATATAAATGGGCTCAATATACACAAGTGAATTATGCACGGGAACAACAAGCATATTTCCTCTTATAACCGATGAACCTCCCTGATCCCATAAGGTAAGCTCCTTCGATATTCCCGGATCGTTATCAATACGGTTTTCAATCTGCATGGTTCCGTAAACATTTTCTCCTTTCGGGAAAGTATACAGAATCATTTTTCCCGATCCGTATTCATTATCAACCCCAAGCCATGCCACGAGATTATCCTTTTCCGCCATGGTATAGGGTATCATAAGAACAAGCTTTTCACCTTCATTGCCATAACTCATAAAGGTATAGTATGGATCAAGATATTTAATCTCAGTCTGATATTTTTCTCTTGCTATATCCCAGTTATCGGAATTGTTGTAAAATATTCCCGCATCGTTCACATGATACTTTTTAAACATTTCCGCCTGAATTTTAAACAGCTCTTCCGGATAAACAACATGGCTCCTTAAATCTGCCGGAAGCTCGTTTTTACTGAAGAAATCGGGATATATTTTATTATAGCTCATAACAACGGGATCGTTTTTATCGGTAATATAAAACTCAACGGTTCCGTCGTAGGCATCTACAACCGCCTTTACTGAATTTCTGACATAGTTTATTTCTTTTCCGTGGAATTTAACCGGCTGTGCATATGGATAATCCCTGCTTACGGTATAGCAGTCTACAATCCACTTAAGCTTTCCGCTTTTATCTATAAGCATATAAGGATCCTTACTGACATCAAGGAAGGGCGCCGCCGTCTTTACTCTTCCCGTTACGTTACGGTTTACTATAAGACGGCTTTCGCTGTTCACAAGCCCCGAAATAAGAAGCTGAAAATCCTTATAGTGCAAAGAATATGCAAGACGGTTGAGAAGATTCATTTTTATTCCCGCCTTACCGTCATAAGAAAATTCTATATCTTTATCGCCCGAGAAATAATCAAGCTCCTTATAGCCTGAATTAACAACGGAATATTCATCACTTAATTCTCCGAAATAGATTCTCGGCTGACGAACCTTTACGAAGTCATCCTCACAGACAGGAGGAATATCTTTAATAAGAAGCGAAGGCTGACCTTCCTTCGTTACCTGATTTATTCTCATTGCAACAACACCATAGCCGTGAGTGAATCTTAACCGTTCATTAAGAAATGACTCGTTATTTCCCGTGAGACTTTCTCTGTTTAATTCACGTGCGGCAATTGCTACCGCAGAATTTTTGCCGTCAACCTCATATCTTACAATATCAAGATCGTTGAAAAAATAATAGTTACGGATTCCCTGAAGCTGATTGATTGCCTTTACGGTGTTTGCCGCATCAATTATGCGGATATTTGAAAGCACAGAGGAATTTTCCTGAATTTTTTCGGGGGTAAGCTCATAAGAAACAGGAAATTCCTTTTTTTCCACCGAATCAAGATTATATGCCGCCTGAGTATATTTTATATTATTCATTATATAAGGTGCTTCCATTGCAGCTTCCTGGGGCTTTACCACGAAGGTCTGCATAAAAAGTGCCACGGCAATGAAAATAACATAAGAAGCAGGATAAACAATAAGTGTCATCACCGAAAATCTTGCCTTATTCTTTGCGGCAAATAAAAACATTGCTATTACCGAGGCAAAAAGCACAACCGGCAGAATCCGATAGAAAAATCCCCGGACGTTAAAATCAACGTATCCAGCCCCGAAAAAGCCTCCGTTTTCGGAATAGAGAATCTCTTCCATTCTGAAAAGACAGCTGATGGCAACAATAATGACTATTGCGGAAACATTGGTAATATTATGATATACTATTCTTTTTGTTTTTATAAGGTCCTTCCATGCTCCTATTCCCATTCTTCCGCATAAAAACACATAGGAAAGTGCAATTATAACGGTAATGAAAACCGCAACAATTAACAGCGCATCAAACAAATCCGCAAGGAAAGGCCGCTGAAACAGATAATAGCCTATATCCTTATAAAACAAAGGATCTCCGGTTCCAACAAATACCGGATTCATAAACTTAAGAAGGCTTTCATAAACAGAAAGCTGAACAATTCCGCTGATTACAAGGGAAAGAATAAGCGAAGGCACAAGAATCACATATTTTGTTTTCAGAAAGTCATAGGAGCTATCCAGTTTAAGAAGAGAAACCTTCATTGAACTGAGACTCAGATAAAGAATCGCAAACACTAAAAGAAAAGTGACCGACTGCAGGATAATCTTGGTTTTCATATTGGTGAAGAAAACCTGCAGAAAGTTTTCACCTATTTCCTTAATCTGCGTATATTCAATATATATTCCGAAAAGATATGCCGTAACAACGGCAATTGCCGCAATTCCCAAAATGAGGACGAATATTTTCCTTGCTTTTTCAGATTTCATATTATCCCCTTTCTCAGATTATTCTCCGCGATCAAACAATGCTCTTGCAAAATCAGAAGGAACGAAAACATCAAGATCATCTATTCCTTCTCCTACCCCGATAAACTTAACCGGTATGTTTTTATCTTTACTTATGGAAATAACGATTCCGCCCTTTGCGGTTCCGTCAAGCTTGGTAAGCACTATTCCGGTAACACCGGTATGGGATGAAAATTCCCTTGCCTGATTTACTGCATTCTGACCCGTTCCCGCATCAAGCACCAGAAGGGTTTCCAATGCACAGTCGGGAAGCTCTCTTCTTATAACCCTGTATATCTTTTCAAGCTCATCCATAAGATTCTTTTTATTATGAAGTCTGCCGGCAGTATCACAGATTAAAACGTCTGTTCCCTTTGCCTTGGCAGAATTTACAGCATCGAATATAACTGCCGCAGGATCTGCGCCCTCAGCATGCTTTACTATGGGGCAGCCCACTCTTTCCGCCCAGATGGTAAGCTGCTCTGCAGCAGCCGCACGGAAGGTATCTCCTGCAGCCATCATAACGCTCTTACCCTCGGACTTAAGCTTATTTGCAATTTTTCCTATAGAGGTTGTTTTGCCGACTCCGTTTACTCCAACCACAAGAATTACCGACGGTGAAGTAGAAAGATTAAGCCCTGTTGTTTCCTCGCCTAAGATTTCAGAAATCAGATTATAAAGCTCTTCCTTTGCCTCTTCACTTTCGGAGATTCTTTTTTCCTTGATTCTTTTTCTTAATTCTTCAATGATTTCAAAGGAGGCTTCCGCACCTACATCTGCAAGAATAAGTGCCTCCTCAAGTTCTTCATACAAATCCTCGTCTACCGAACGAAAAGCCGCAAAAACATTATCAATTCCGCTTTTTATTGCTTCTCTTGTTCCCGTAAGACTCTTTTTAAGCTTATCAAAAAATGACATTATTTTTCCTCCACTTCGTCAATATTAAGCTGCAGAAGCTTTGATACGCCCTTTTCCTGCATAGTTACGCCGTAAAGTGTATCTGCCGCTTCCATGGTTCCTCTTCTGTGTGAAATAACAATAAACTGGGTATTCTTCTTGAATTTTTCAAGAAAATCCGCATATTTATATACGTTAACATCATCAAGCGCCGCTTCAATTTCGTCAAAAAGGCAGAAGGGCGTGGGCCTTATTTTAATGATTGAAAACAGAAGGGCTATTGCCGCAAACGCCTTCTCACCGCCGGAAAGAAGGCTTATTACAGTAAGCTTCTTGCCGGGAGGCTGAACCTCTATTTCTATTCCGCTTTCAAGCACGTTTTCTTCATCTGCAAGCTTAAGCTCCGCTCTTCCTCCGCCAAAAAGCTCAATATAGGTTTCGTTGAAGGATTTTGCAATAAGAGCAAACTGTTCGGTAAATATTTTCTTCATAAGAAGAGTCATATCCGATATAATCTTTTCAAGCTCCGTCTTTGCCAGGGATAAATCGTCTCTCTGCCCCGTAAGGAAGGTATATCTTTCATTTACCTCTTCGTATTCCTCAACCGAATCAAGATTTATATTCCCCAGTGAACGGATTTTATGCTTGAGCTCGGAGGCTCTTTTTGATGCCTCCTGATAATCTCCGATATCGCAGACAAGCTTTCTTGCCTCCGAAACGGTAAGCTCGTAGGATTCCCACAAACTGTTGATTATTGAATCCATATCAGCCTTAAGCTTTTCAACCCTCATTTCAAGGCGGGTATTTTCATCACTTTTCTTAAGATAATTGTCTCTTAATGCCCTGGACTGAGACTGGCGACTGTTTACCTCATCGGTATATTCCTTAGCCTTCTTTTTGCATTCCTCAATCTGCTCCGCATATTGCTCGATGGTTTCTCTGAGCCCCTGAATCTGATCCACACGGAACTGGATTTCATCCTTTATATCTGAGATTTTTTCCTTTAGTCTTGCAATTTCTCCGGTTTTTTCCGCAATTTCCTTTTCATATTCAAGAGAAAGTGCTTCATTGCTTTCCACCTTATCTCTTTCATATGAAATATCACGCTCAACAGCGGCGATGCTTATTTTTATGCCTTCGATTTCTGTTAGAAATCTGTCTCTTTTTTCAAAGACCTCACTCATCTCATCGTCTTCTGCGGTTATCAGCTTCTCCAGAGAAGACGCCTCTTCGGATATTTTTATATATTCCTCTTCGGTCTTTTTTATCTCTTCGCCGGCAATATCGAGCTTTTTCTCAAGCTCCTTAAGTTCCGATTCTGCTTCCGCAAGGTCTTTTTCATAGCTTGCATTAAGATCGGAATAATACTTCATTACGGAAAGAAGGTTGATTTTTTCGTTATTCAGATTTTCCTTTTCTTCAACGGTTTCCGATAATTCCTTCTTTTTATCCTTTATTTTCTGCTCTGCATTTTCATAAGCTTCAGCTGCGTCTTTAAGCTTCTTCGGAAGCTCTTCCAGCTTTTCTTCAAGACTGTTTATTTCCGAAAGTCTTTTCATTGCTCCCTTAACCTTAAGCTCACCGCCGGTAACAGAACCGCCCTTACTGAAAATTTCGCCGCCGAGAGTTGCGATTTTTACCGACTGATTGAACTTTCTTGAAGCTGCAACCGCGGTATCCATATCTTCAAAAACCGCAGTCTGATTAAGAAGTGCTTCAACAATTCCCTTAAACCTTCCGTCGCAGGAAATCAACTCCGAAGCAACAGCTATAAAGCCCTTCTCGGATTTTATTGCTTTGTTTATTCCCTCTTTGGGCTTAACCGAGGAAACAGGAAGGAAGGTTACCCTTCCCGCTTTATTTTTCTTTAAAAAACTAATTGCATTTTTCGCATCATTTTCATTTTCACAGACAATATTGCCCAGCTTTCCGCCCAGAGCTCCGTCAATGGCATCAGCATATTTTCCTTCGGTATGTATAAGGGATGCAAGAGTGCCGTAAAGCTTTACACCCGGCAAATCAGCTTCCATAACCTCTTTTATGCCCTTGGGATATGCAAGATATGAATTTTCAGCTTCCTTAAGCATATCAAGTCTTTCGGAAATTCTTTTCTTTTCATTTTCAAGCTCGGAAAGACTGTTTTTTTCTCTGCCGGATTCATGAATAATTCCGCTTATTTCCTTTTCCAGCTTCTCCGCCGCTTTCACAGTCTCTTCAAGCTTTTTTTCCGCTCTTTCAAGCTTGGCTTCAGCTTCCTCACGGCTTATATTGTTAAGCTCAATGCTTTCCTTCTTTTCTTTTATTGCCGCAGAGGCTTTTGCCATCTGCTCCTTAAGAGAATCGGCAAATGCTACGTGAGAGCTTTTTCTTACGTTCAGATTAATCATATCATTCTGTTTCTGAACCAGAATGCTCTTTGTTTCCGCAAGCTTATTATTCCGCTCCTCAATAAGACCGCTCACCGAGGAAAGCTCTGAGGTTATTCTTTCCTGCCCGGAAAGTAATTCTTCCTTTTTACGCTCTTCTCTTTTTATGGCTGAAAGAATGGTTTCGGTAGCTGCTTTAAGCTTAAGCTTTCTTTCTCTGACTTCCTTTCTTTCATCCTCGATTCTTATTATATCGGTTTCGCAATGTGCTATATTGTTATTTGCGATTTCAATCTGATTTTCAAAGGTTTTGATATCATATTCGCTGTTATAGGTCATCTGAGTCAGAGCATCGCTTTTTTCCCTCATCTGCCTTATGCTTTCGGTAAACCTTTCAATATCAGCATCGTTTTCCTCCATTGCGGTTTTAAGCTTATCGAGAGCAACGCCCGCTTCAAGGAATTCATCCTCTGCCTTTTCAGAGGTTGCCGCAAGCTTATCGTAGTTTATAAGGGAAAGATTTATTTCAAGTTTTTTAAGCTCTTCCTTTAATACAAGATATTTTTTAGCCTTTTCCGACTGAAGTCTTAAGGGCTCAAGCCTTCCCTCCAGCTCTGTTATGATATCGTTTATTCTTACTATGTTATCATTGGTGGAATTAAGCTTTCTTTCTGCATCATTCTTTTTGTGGTGGTATTTTGAAATTCCGCAGGCTTCCTCAAAGAAGGTACGCCTTTCCATAGGCTTACCCGAAATAATCTCATCTATTTTACCCTGCCCGACAAGGGAATATCCGTCTTTTCCGAGACCGGTATCCATAAACAGCTCGTGAATATCCTTAAGACGGCAGGAGGAACGGTTGATATAATACTCACAGTCCCCCGAACGGAAAATTCTTCTGGTTACAACAATTTCATCCGCATCCATGGGAAGTGAACGGTCTGAATTATCAACAGTCAGATTAACCTCGCAGATTCCCAGAGGCTTTCTTTTCTGAGTACCTGAAAAAATGACGTCTTCCATTTTGCCGCCACGCAGAGTTTTAACACTTTGCTCACCCATTACCCATCGCAAAGCATCCGATATATTACTTTTTCCGCTTCCGTTTGGCCCGACAACACAGGTTATTCCTCTCGGAAAAGTAAGATCAATCTTATCCGGAAAGGATTTGAAGCCGGTCATTTCAATTGATTTTAAAAACATCTATAAACCACCAATTTGTATTATACTAAAAATCCGAAGCTTTTTCAAGCATTTTTTTAGGACAACACTAATATATTTAAGTAAGGGAGTTGATAAAATGTCTAATGAAAACGAAAGAGCAAGAAGGTTCCGGCAAAGCGCCGCCGCCAAACCTGAAATTAATCTGAAAGCGGTGGCAGGAGCTGCAATCGCTGTTATCGCCATAATTATAAAGCTTTTACCCGGAAGCTCGCTTAATACCGCCACCGAACAGATTTTGAAAACATCATCAGACTTTCCGCAGATGTTTTCAGAGGTGACGGAGGTAATAAAAAAGCATACGCTCGGAAACGGGAAATACACTCCTCCCGTAACCGGTGAGATTACCTCCCCCTTCGGAGAACGCAAGGATCCCGTAACAGGAACAGCCGCAAAGCATCTGGGAATAGATATAAGCGCCCCGATGAATACTCCCGTGCTTTCCGCCTTTGAGGGGAAGGTTCTGAGGGCTGAAACAAACGAATACTACGGAAACTTTGTTATGGTTGAGCATCCGACGGGAATTGTTACTCTTTACGGTCATTTAAGCAGTATTTCCGTAAACCCCGGAGACCGTATTTCTTCCGGTCATCCTCTCGGATATTCCGGAGATTCAGGACGTACCACCGGCCCGCATCTTCACTTTGAAGTAAGAAAGGACGGAGTTCATCTTGACCCCGTTCCCTATATGCAATGATTAAAATAAGTCCCTTTATAATTCCCGCTGTTATTATCTCTTATTTCACGGGCTTCATAAACGAATACATAATAATGTTTCTCGTGCTTCTTTTACACGAAGCGGGGCATCTTCTTTCCATCAGGAGACGTTCTGTTGAGATTGAATCGGTAACTGTTCAGCCTTTCGGAATAAGTATATCAATTCCGGATGAATTCTTTAAAAATCCCTATGACGAAATACCGGTTGCAATTGCGGGGCCTGTTATGAGCATTTTAACCGGAGCCCTGGTTCTTCTTGCAGAGAAGCTGATTTTCCCGGGGAACAAATATGCACTTTTTTTCGCCGTTTCAAGCATTTTTCTCGGCACTTTCAATTTACTGCCTGCATATCCTGCAGACGGCGGAAGGGTTTTAAAAGCATACCTTTCGCTGAAGCACGGATATATAAAAAGCTATAATGCCGTTATGCGTCTTACGGGATATATCTCTTTATTTCTCATAGCATCGGGAATCCTTGTTTTCATAAAAACAAACTTTAATTTCACCTTCTGTCTTACCGGATGTTTTCTTATGTACGGAATACTTACCGAAAAGAATCATTCGTCAAAGTATTTAAAAAAAGAGCTTGAGGGTTACAGAAAAAAGAGTCTTGGAAGAAAGCTTCCCGTAAGAAGAATTGCAATTGACGGCAGAATAAACGCAATAGGGCTTCTTAATGATTTGTCACCGGGTTGCTATTGCATTTTCGAAATAATTGAAGGCTTCCGGAAGAAAAGGGAGATTACCGAGGGGGAGCTTCTGGATGCAATGCTGAAAAAAGGAACAAATATATCGGCAAAAGATATTTACAATTCGACAAATTAATGGTAAAATAGACACGGAGAGTGATTTTGTGAAAAAACTTCGTGTTTTATTTTTATCATTTATTATACTTTCACTTATAATGACTTCGGCATCTGCTTTTACGGGGAGCACCCGGACTTCCCTTCTTGACGCATCATCAGGAGATATTTCCACAACTCTTTATGCACCCGACGGAAATTCCGTAAAAGCTTATCCCGCTCTTGTGGGAACCCTTCTTGACAAAGGCTGGGAGCGTGAGCTTGAAGACGTGATAGTTACCCTTTATTCCGAAGACGGACGAACCTTAAGAGTATTCAAAAGTGAAACAGAAACGTATCTAAAGCTCGGTTGGTTCAGAAGCTATCAGGAGGTCATAAAAACTCTGTATGCTCCTGACGGCAGAACACTTACTGTTTATAAATCAGAGGTTGAACCTCACCTTAAGCTTGGATGGTTCGGAAGCTATGAAGAGGTTGTAACTACTCTTTATGCCCCCGGCAACAGAACTCTTACTGTTTATAACTCTGAGGTGGATACATATCTTAAGCTCGGCTGGTTCATAAAAAAACCTATTGATCCCGCAAAGCCCGCAGTTGCACTTACCTTTGATGACGGACCTAACCCCACAAACACGGTAAGAATAATTGATACCCTCGTAAAATACGATGTAACGGGAACCTTTTTCGTTCTGGGAAATCTGGCGGCACGATACCCCGATGTAGTGCGATATGCCGCTTCCTCGGGAATGGAAATAGCAAGTCACACCTATTCTCATCCCAGACTTACAGCCCTTTATTCCTCCGGAATAACTAAAGAATTCTCGCTGACCTCAGAAGAAATCAAGCTTGCCTGCGGAACGGCACCTGCCCTTATCCGTCCTCCCTACGGGGCATATAATGAAACGGTAAAGGCATCATCTCCCGCTCCGCTCATTATGTGGTCGGTAGATACCCTGGACTGGAAATCAAGAAACGCAACATCGGTTTACAATGCGGTGATGAATACGGTCAAAGACGGAGACATAATACTCATGCACGATATTTACGGCTCCACGGCTGATGCAGTTGAGCTTATTGTTCCCGAACTCATACGCAGGGGCTTTCAGGTAACAGGTGTTTCGGAGCTGGCAAAGGCAAGAGGAATCCCCCTTGAAAACGGGCAGATATATTACCGTCTGAAATAATAATCAAATTTTTCTTGACAAATAAGATATTCGGGTGTATAATTATTCAAAATTTAAATGCGGAGGACTAAAAATGCTTAAGTCTTTATTTCACAGCTTTTATTTTTACTTTAGCTTTGTATGCTTTTTTGGATACAAGGTTTTTTCCGGCTGTGAAGCAAAAGCTTAACTTTAAGTAATCCGATAATTTCAGATTATAAGCTTTCAGCCGGTACGCTGAAAGCTTTTTTAATTTTAATGAGGTGAAGGAAAATGATTCTCGTACTGAAAGAAAACTATGAAAAGAAACAGCTGGATACACTTTCAGCCTGGCTTAAGGAAATGGGACTGGATGTGCATATGACACGCGGTCAGCATACCGATATTCTCGGACTTATCGGCGATACCTCCGTGCTTGATACGGATATGCTGGAATCTATGGAATGCATAAAGGTTGTTAAGCGTATTCAGGAGCCTTATAAAAATGCCAACAGAAAATTCCATCCGGAGGATTCGGTTATCGATTGCGGCGGAGTAAAAATCGGCGGAGGAAACTTTTCTGTTATTGCAGGCCCCTGCTCGGTTGAATCGGAGGAGCAGCTTTGCTCTGTTGCAAGAGACGTTAAGAAAAGCGGAGCCGGTCTTTTAAGAGGCGGTGCTTTCAAGCCCCGTACCTCTCCCTATGCTTTCCAGGGTCTCCGTGAAAAAGGAATTGAGCTTCTTCTTGAGGCTAAAAAAGAAACCGGACTTCCCATTGTTACAGAAATAATGGATTTATCACATCTTCCCCTTTTTGAAAATGTGGACGTTATTCAGGTTGGCGCAAGAAATATGCAGAACTTTGAGCTTTTAAAGGAGCTTGGAAAAACCCATAAGCCCATTCTTTTAAAGAGAGGTCTTTCAAGCACCTTAACCGAGCTTCTTATGAGTGCCGAATACATTATGGCAGGCGGAAACGAAAACGTTATTCTTTGCGAAAGAGGAATAAGAACCTTTGAAACCTCAACAAGAAACACACTCGACCTTGCTTCCGTTTCACTTCTTAAAACCCTCACTCACCTTCCCGTAATTGTTGACCCCAGTCACGCAACGGGAATTGCATCTCTGGTGCTTCCCATGTCTCTTGCCGCTGTTGCCGCAGGAGCTGACGGACTGATTATTGAGGTTCATAACGATCCTCCTCATGCTGCATGTGACGGTGCGCAGTCTCTTACTCCCGCTGCTTTTGATAATCTTATGGGCGCTGTTAATGCAATACGTCCCTATGCATATAAAAGATGAATATAGGAATAGTCGGACTCGGGCTGATTGGCGGATCACTTGCCCGTGCATTCAAAAAATACAGCAACAACAGAATATATGCTCACGATCTTAATTCCGAAGCTCTTGACCTTTCAATTTCAGAAGGAGTTACCGACGGGAGACTTGATGAGCAAATCGAAAACTGCGAGATAATTATTCTGGCACTTTACCCTGATGCTTCAGTAGAATTTGCAAAAAATAATCTTCACCGCTTTACAAAAGGTACAATTATATGTGACTGCGGCGGAACGAAGAGGGATGTTTGTAAACGAATCGGCGGGCTTTTTCAGGAAATGGATATTTTCTTCTGCGGTGCTCATCCCATGGCAGGTATAGAAAAATTCGGATATGCCGCTTCATTTGCCGATTTATTTCTCGGAGCTTCACTTATATTTACGCCATCTGAAGAGCTGCCACGGAACATAACCGATAAGCTCTGGGCAGAATTCTCAAAGCTCGGCTTTAAAAAAAGGGTTGAGACCACCCCGGAAAAGCACGACAGAATAATTGCATATACCTCACAGCTTGCACACGTTGTTTCCAGCGCATATATTATGAGCGAAACCTCCCGGGAACATTCCGGTTTTTCTGCCGGAAGCTTCAAGGATCTTACACGTGTTGCTATGCTGAATGAAATAATGTGGACTGAGCTTTTTCTGGAAAACAGCGATTATCTTTCAAAGGAGCTTGATTCACTTATTGAAAGACTTTCCGAATTTTCGAGGCTTATCAGATCCAAGGATGAAACAAATCTTCGAAAGCTTCTGAAAAAAGGAAGAATAATGAAAACAAATTCTGACGAGGAGAACCGAAAATGTTAAGAATTCCCGTAAAAACCGCAGAACCCTACGAAGCTATAATCGGTGAAAATCTGCTTTCCTCCTGCGGTAAGCTTATAGATGAAAAATTTCACGGAAAAAGAGCCTGCCTTATCACAGACAGCAAGGTAGACTCTCTTTACGGTAAACAGACGGAGAATTCCCTTCGTTTGGCAGGAATAGATTATGTTAAATATGTATTCCCCGAAGGCGAAAAATCAAAAAATCTTTCCGTTTACTCAGATATTCTTGAGTTTCTTGCCGAAAACAAAATAACCCGTTCAGACTATATTATTGCTTTGGGCGGCGGAGTTACCGGAGATATGGCAGGCTTTGCGGCAGCCACATATTTAAGAGGAATAAAATATGTTGGAATCCCCACCACCTTCCTTGCCGCAGTTGATTCGTCCGTTGGAGGAAAAACCGCAGTTAATCTCGGTCACGGAAAAAATCTCGTAGGAGCATTTCATCAGCCATCAATGGTTATATGCGATACAAATACCCTTAACACCCTTGAACCGGAGGTATTTTCGGACGGCTCCTCAGAAACGGTTAAATACGGAATGATTACGGATGAAAAGCTTTTTACAATGATGAACGGTGACTTTAAAAAGAATATTACCGAAATCATCGGAAGATGCATTGAAATAAAAGCCGAAATAGTCGAAGGAGACGTTTTCGACAAGGGTCAGAGGCAGCTTCTCAATTTCGGTCATACCGTAGGTCACGGAATTGAGCTTTTAAGCAATTTTACCATTTCTCACGGTCACGCGGTATCCATGGGAATGGTAATTGTAACCAAGGCTTCAGAAGCTTGGGGAATTGCCGAAAAAGGAACCTGCAAAAGACTTATTAACCTTCTTAAAGTCTGCGATTTACCGGTAAATTGCACATATTCCGCAAAGGAAATAGCAGATGCCGCTTCAGGAGACAAGAAGAGAATGGGAAGCCGCCTTACTCTCGTTGTTCCCGAAAAGGTCGGTAAATGTGTGCTTTACGAAATCAAAGCAGATTCACTTTGCGAATTCATAGAAAAAGGAATGTAATCAGTTGGATATAAAAATAACCCCATCAAAGCTGAATGGCAGAATAACTGCTATTCCTTCCAAATCCTATGCTCACAGAGCACTTATATGCGCCGCACTTTCCGATGCTCCCACCTCTCTTAACATTACTCCCTTTTCGGAGGATGTTAAGGCAACCTTAAGATGCATTGAGGAACTCGGAGCCGTTATAACATATGCTGACAGCTCCCTTACGGTCACTCCCGGAAAAAAAGACATCCGAAAAGCTTTTCTTGATTGCGGAGAAAGTGGAACAACCGCAAGAATGATTTTGCCGGCCGCACTTACCCTTTGCCAGGAAATCACACTTTCGGGCGCAGGTAGGCTTCCCGAAAGACCTATGAGCGAGCTTGTGAGAGAATTACGAAAAAAAGGTACGGATATTTCGGGAGATTTTATACCGCTTACGGCAAAGGGAAAGCTCAGTGCAGGCTTATATGAAATTGAGGGCAATATCACCTCTCAATATATATCCGGTCTGCTTACTGCTCTTTCAGCTATAAATGAAAAAAGCGAAATCAGACTTCTCTCCCCTGCTGTTTCTATGGGATACATAGATATGACACTTGAGGTTCTTGAAAAATTCGGTGCCAAAACAGAAAAAAAAGAAAACGGATTTATTATCAATCCTTCTCTTTTAAAATCCCCCGGAAGCTTCACCGTAGAGGGTGACTGGTCAAATGCCGCCTTCTTTGTTGCGGCAAACAGCATGGGCAACGAAATTGAAATTAACAATCTGAATCCCGAAAGCCTTCAGAAGGATTCACGGATTCTTCATCTTACCGACTGTGACCTTATTGACGGAGAGGATATCCCCGATATCGTGCCCATACTTTCAGTTGCATCCGCCGCAAAGAAGGGTGTAACAAAAATAATAAATGTTTCCAGACTTAAGCTGAAGGAAAGTGACCGCCTTTACGGAACAAAAAAAATGCTTGAGGATCTGGGCGGAAAAGTTGAGATTACGGATGATACCATAACCGTCTTCGGAAAGGGTTACCTTGACGGAGGAACTTCAGACAGTCTAAATGACCACAGAATTGCTATGTGCCTTGCAATTGCATCAACCATATGCAGAAAAGAAGTTATAATAACAAATGCTCAGGCAGTTAATAAATCCTATCCCGGATTCTTTGAGGATTTCAACAGACTTGGAGGTAAAGCTGATGTCATACACAATGGGTGAAAAATTAAAAATAACGGTTTTCGGTCAGTCGCACAGCGATGCCATAGGAGTGGTTATCGACGGACTTCCTGCCGGAATCAAAATAGATATGGATGAGCTTCTTCGGTTTACCGCAAGAAGAGCACCGGGTAAAACTCTTTTCACAACACAACGCAAAGAGCCTGATGCTCCTGAATTCTTATCCGGAATAAAAAACGGAGAAACCTGCGGTGCACCTGTATGTGCCGTTATAAGAAATGCAAATCAGAGAAGCAATGACTATAACAATATAATTGATATCCCCCGTCCCGGCCATGCAGATTATACTGCGTATATAAAATACGGCGGAAAAAACGACGTCAGCGGCGGCGGACAGTTTTCGGGAAGACTCACAGCACCACTCTGTATTGCAGGAGGAATCTGCAAGCAGCTTCTTGAAAGAAATGGTATATATATAGGAGCTCATATATCAAAGCTTCACGGAATAAGTGATATTCCCTTTGATGAAACCCTGCTTTCGGCAGAAACCTTCAACGCTCTTGCCGAAAAAAGCATCCCTGCTGTTTCAGACGATATTTCGTTAAAAATGGAAGAAGAAATACTTCTTGCAAAAAAAAATCTGGATTCAGTAGGCGGAATAATTGAATGCGCTGCCATCGGAATCCCGGCAGGCTTCGGCGGGCCCCTTTTTGAAGGAGTTGAGGGAAGGCTCTCTCATGCCATATTCGGAGTTCCTGCAGTTAAGGGAATTGAATTCGGAGCAGGATTTTCAAGTGCTGAGTTATACGGTTCGGAAAACAATGATGAATTCTATATAGACGAAAACGGAAAAGTAAAAACAAAAACCAACAATCACGGAGGAATTCTCGGTGGAATCACCTCAGGAATGCCTTTGACCTTCAGAGTAGCCGTAAAGCCTACTCCTTCAATTGCAAGGTCTCAGAATTCCGTGAGTCTTTCCCGTATGGAGAATACAAAGCTTGAAATCAAAGGACGTCACGACCCCTGCATCCTTCCACGTGCCGTTCCCGTAATAGAGGCGGTTACCGCCGCAGTAATTGCAGATTTAATGTTAGGAGAGATTTAAATGTCACTTGATGCTTTAAGAAAAGAAATCGACGAAATCGACAGCAAGCTGGTTAAACTTTTCGAAGAAAGAATGAATACGGCAAAAAAAATAGCTGCCGTTAAAAAAGGAGAAAAACTCCGCTTAAGTCATAAGCAGAGGGAACGGGAAATAATTAACCGTCTTTCTGCTGAAGTGAGCCCTGATTTATCGGTATATACAAAGATACTTTATAACACTCTTTTTGATCTTTCAAAATCATATCAGAGCAGAGAGCTTTACGAAACCTCCGAAATGGGTACTGAAATTGCCGATGCCCTGAATAATACTCCACGTATGCTTCCCTCAAGCGCTACCGTTGCATGTCAGGGAATTGAAGGAGCTTACTCTCAGCAGGCTTGCGAAAAGCTTTTTTCCAATCCTTCAATAGCCTATTTCAATAACTTCAGAGGAGTTTTTGATGCAGTAAAAAGCGGAATGTGTAAATACGGAATTCTGCCTGTTGAAAACAGCGTTCACGGCTCGGTTACTCAGGTTATTGACCTTATGAAGGAATATGATTTCTATATTGTTAAATCGGTAAAGACGCAGATTAATCATACTCTTCTTGCCAAACCGGGAACAAAGGAAATAACCGAAATTTATTCCCACTCTCAGGCTCTCGGACAATGCGACAAATATCTTAAGAGCCTTAAGGGAGTTAAAATTACCGCAGTTGAAAATACCGCAGAGGCGGCAAAGATGGTTGCCGATTCAAAAAGAAATGATATTGCAGCGGTTTCCTCCCCTGTTTGTGCAGATATCTACGGTCTTGAAATCGTTAATGACAATATAGTAAACAGCGAAAACAACTATACAAGATTTATATGTATTTCAAAAAATATGGAAATTTACCCGGGAGCAGATAAAATAAGCTTTCTGGTTAACCTTTCTCATGAACCGGGTTCGCTTTATACTCTTATTTCAAAATTTGCTGCCGTAGGAATCAATCTTACAAAAATTGAAAGCAGACCCATTCCCGGAAGAGATTTTGAATTTATGTTTTACTTTGAAATGTCTGTTTCGGTTTATTCGGAGGATTTTATAACTCTTATTAATGAGCTTGAAGCCGGGGGTAAAACCTTTAAATTTCTCGGAAGTTACCTGGAATCTTAAAATTTCATATAAAAGCAGGGGGATGTAAAAATAGTCCAGACCGCAAGAAAAGGAATAAAATAAGATGTTTACTGAAGTTTCTACTTCAGATGCCATATGAATAAGGTAGAAAAATTGAAGAAAATTCAATTTTTTCTTGAATTAATTACTTTTCTTGCTATGAACAAACTTCGCCACTCGCTGTATACGCATACAGCATCGGGTCACCCGTGGCAAGTTTAATGCTTGCCACGGCTCAGTTTGTCCATTCTGAATCAATTTTTCCTATCCCCGAAAAAGGGCGTTGCCTCAATTGAGTGAAAAATCACTTATTGAGACACGCCCTTTTTGTGATTATTT